>JABISF010000031.1 GCA_018699935.1 Flavobacteriaceae bacterium
AGCAAGTCCGTCTGTTGCCAAAACGGTAGTTATGGCAGCCGCAAGAGTTGTCTTACCATGATCCACGTGACCAATAGTACCAATGTTTAAGTGCGGCTTGCCTCTTTGAAAAGTTTCTTTTGCCATGATAAGATAGCTTAAAAATTAAAAACTAATAAATAAAAGTTACTACCTCGTGTAGTAACCTAGAGCGAGAGACGAGACTCGAACTCGCAACCCTCAGCTTGGAAGGCTGACGCTCTACCAATTGAGCTACTCTCGCATTGTACTGACGTTGTCAGTGTTGGCACTTCTGCTGCAAAGATAAAACAAACAATTGAAATACTTTGCAAAAAAATGGGCAAGTGGGGAGAGCAGGATTCGAACCTGCGAAGTTAAAAAACAACAGATTTACAGTCTGTCCTCGTTGGCCGCTTGAGTATCTCCCCTGTTTTAATGAACGTTTTGCAATACAATTGCTTGAACTGCTTTTCAATTTCGTTTTGGCCGCTACGAAATCAAGATTTAAAAGAGCCGATGGAGGGACTCGAACCCACGACCTGCTGATTACAAATCAGCTGCTCTAGCCAGCTGAGCTACATCGGCAATTACGATCTTGTTATTCTCAAAATCGTGTGCAAATTAAATGCTAATTTTTATGCTATCAAAAGAAAAAAATAAAAAAATCTTCGCTAGGAACGTATTTTTTCTTTTCGCCTTTTGATAACGCGTTCGGCAGAGTCGGCAGCAATGGTAATTGCCTCTTCAAATGACTTGGCTATTTTCTTGACAATCACGTCTTCACCGGGAATCCCGATCTTTAATTCCGCCATTTTATTTGTCCTATCCGAAGTGTTTTCCACCTTGGTGAAAATTTGAATATCGATGATACGATCGTAAAATTGAGTGAGTTTTTCTAGTCTTTTGGTGGCAAATTCAATGAGTTTGGCGTCTGCTGTATAGTTTACAGCTCTAAAATTAACGGTCATACTTCTAGCGTTTAAAAGGGTTAAAAATAATTATCCTCGTGGATGAGATTTTGAATAAACTTCTTGTAATTGTTTCATACTTGTATGGGTATAAAATTGTGTCGCGGCAATACTACTGTGCCCTAATAAATCTTTTATCGCGTTTAAATCAGCGCCATGATCCAGTAAATGCGTGGCAAAGCTGTGGCGTAGAACATGGGGACTTTTTTTGGTCTTTGTTGATACCTCTCTAAAGTACAGATTTACGGTTTTATATACAAATGTCTCCGATAGTTTTTTTCCTTTTTTATTGAGAAAAAAATAGGTACTGTCCTCAAGCATTGGTAACTGCTGCCGTTCGTAGAGATAGATTTTAAAAAGGGAGCTAATTTCTTCCAATAAAGGCACTATTCGCTCTTTATTGCGTTTGCCTAACACTTTAATCCAAGCCGCCTGTAAATCCACACCATCCATCCTGAGGTCGATCAGCTCTCTTCTGCGGATGCCCGTAAAATAAAAGGTGGCAATGATCGTTTTTTGCAAAACCCCTTCATAAGTGTCGGGAAAAGCGGTTGTATTTAATAATTCGGATACTTCCGTTTTTGAAAAAGGAATCGATAGTTTTTTTGCGGTTTTGAGGGCTTTGTGTGTTTTTAATGGGGAAACCTTTATTTCGCCGATGCGCATTAAAAATTTATAATACGAACGCAAGACTGAAAGTTTGCGATTCACCGATCTGGGACTGTTTCCCATTTCAATCAATTGGACAATCCAATTGCGAATTTGGGCATAGTTGGCCGTTACTACTTGGGCGTGGGTGTCTTCTTTAATGATAAAATCTTGAAACGCTTTTAGGTCGGCGGTATAGGCTGCTACAGTGTGAGAAGCGTATTTTTTTTCGAGGGTGATATAGTCAAGATACTTATCTATGGACATAAAAAAACGTTGTGTCTCAAAGTTACACACTTAAAAACACAACGTTGTTAAAATTTTGCAAAAAGACTAAACGTTTTCGCTATCACGCAAATGCTGAATGTATTGCGCTTTTTGAATTTTAGTTCGATTCTTAACCGAAGGTTTTACAAATTGCTTACGCGCTCTTAGCTGACGCATCGCTCCTGTTTTATCGAATTTACGCTTAAATCGCTTCAACGCACGATCGATATTCTCTCCTTCTTTAATGGGAATAATTAACATAATGTGGCACCTCCTTTCATAATGACGGCAAATATAGGTAAAACTCCATTAGCTACGACAAATAATAATGAAATCTATTTTTGATTAAATTTTTAGAAGATTTAATCCTTTAAAAGTTGTCGAGCAATCACCAGTTTTTGGATTTCGCTGGTACCCTCACCAATGGTACAAAGTTTGGCGTCTCTATAAAATTTCTCTACTGGGAAATCCTTAGTAAAACCATATCCTCCATGAATTTGAACCGCCTCATTGGCTAAGCGCACACAAACTTCGGAGGCAAATAGTTTTGCCATGGCTCCTTGTTGGGTGACGTTTAATCCTTTATTTTTCATTTCAGAGGCTTTTTGGGTGAGCAACACCGCAGCTTCTATTTCGGTGGCCATCTCTGCCAATTTAAATGAGATTCCTTGGAAACTGCTGATGGCTTTTCCAAATTGCTTGCGTTCTTTGGAATATTGTAGTGCTGCATTGAAAGCCCCTTTGGCAACTCCTAAAGAAAGTGCTGCGATAGAGATTCTTCCTCCATCCAAAATTTTCATCGACTGAATAAAACCGTCCCCCACAGGTCCCAAACGGTTTTCATCAGGGATGCGACAATTGTCAAAAATCATTTCTGCGGTTTCAGAAGCTCGCATGCCCAATTTATTTTCTTTTTTCCCAGCAGTGAAACCCGGCGTACCGCGTTCAACTACAAAAGCTGTCATCCCTCGATTATCGCCTTTTTCGCCATTGCGTGCAATAACGACTGCAATGTCTCCCGAGATTCCGTGGGTGATGAAGTTTTTTGTGCCGTTGAGTACCCATGAATCGCCTTCTTTTTTGGCGGTCGTTGACATCCCTTTGGCATCGGATCCAGTGTTGTGCTCGGTCAGTCCCCACGCACCCAGAGTTTCGCCAGAACACAATTGAGGAAGCCAGCGCAATCGCTGCTGCTCCGTTCCAAAAGTATAAATATGGTTGGTACATAAAGAATTGTGTGCTGCTATGGAAAGCCCAATGGAAGGGTCGACCATAGAAATCGTCTCAATGAGGGTCACATATTCGTGATATCCCATGCCAGATCCACCATAGCTTTCGGGAATCAATATTCCCATAAAACCTAAAGTACCGGCTTTTTTCAAAACATCCAACGGAAGAAATTGTGCCTCATCCCATTCCATTATATGGGGTTTAATTTCTTGCCGGGCAAAATCTCTTGCCGCTTCAAGGACCATTTGTTGGGTTTCAGACACGTTTATAGAAGGTGATAATTCAATATCAATCATAGCAAAACTTTAGTACAAATATAGTTTTAATCTGTTTAATTTTTTTTGAGAATCGTGAATTACTTTTGCAGCTTCTTCAACAGTTATATTTCTCGTTCGAGTTCGTAAAGCGATTATTTTCCGAGCCTCATCGTAATTAATATAAGGCAATTTAGCCAATTCCTCCAAACTTATGGTTTGTATGGCAACTTTTTTAATAAAGGGTGGCTCGGTAAGTGTAAATTGCTCCAAAAGCCTTTTCACCACAAGGCTGTCAAGCCCATATACCTCATAACATTGTTCAAGTGTTGAAAATCCCTGAAGGAGGTTACGGTATTTGAGGATACGTTCGGCCAACACCTTCCCAATACCTCGGACGGCTTCCAAATCCTCAGCAGTGGCGGCATTGATTTCTTTTTTAACCTTGGGGGTTACTTTTTGTACAAGCGCTCTCTTTTGAAATTCAGGAAATTTAAAATAAGGTTGAATGCGCCTCAACGTCGAATCCGGAATTTGGGTAACTTCTTGAAATGCTCGAGCTGAATTGACAAAGCCTCCACCTGCTCGAAAAGCCTTCAGTCGATCTGCTGCCTCCAGAGAGATTCCAAGCGTATATGCGCGATAGTCGGTCAAAAAGTTGGGATTAAAAGTAGTGATTCTACTGCGTTCTTTCTTTTCCTCGTGCATCAAAGAATCCCACTCTTTTTGAAACACCGAATAGGTCTCAATTTTCACCCGAGGCTCTTGCGACGAGGGTTTATAAAATAAATAGGAGGTCGCTAAAAAAATCAGCAACAATAAAAAGAATAGTGCCCCTTGCTTTCTAAAGGAAAGACCGAAGAAACGGGGGTGGGGCATGGAAAGTCGTTTTTATTTTTTTATCAAGTTCACGTAGCGATTTAATTCCTCCCGCACCCTAGGGAACAACAGGAGTAAGCCCACCATATTGGGAAATACCAGTGCTAAAATCATGGCATCGGAAAACTTAATCACCGCATCTAAGGTGGCTGCTGCTCCAATGACGATAAACAGTAGAAAAATGATTTTATACGCAATGTCAGCCGTTTTCCCTTTACCAAACAAATATTTCCAAGCCTGTAACCCATAATAGGACCAGGAAATCATGGTAGAAAAAGCAAACAAGACTATGGCGAGGGTGAGTATGTAGGAGAAGCCTGGTAAAACGGAATCAAAGGCTCGAGAGGTCAAATCGACTCCTCCCAATCGCTCTTGAGTGCCATTTAAAATGACATTACTTCCATCTAAATTACCATATTGAAAAACACTCTGAAGATCATTACCGGAAATATTAAAAAAGATAATCACCAATGCAGTCATGGTACAAATGACCACAGTATCAATAAAGGGTTCTAATAGTGCCACTACCCCCTCGGAAGCGGGGAATTTGGTGCGTACCGCCGAGTGCGCTATTGCTGCTGAACCGGCACCGGCTTCATTGGAAAAAGCCGCGCGTTGAAAGCCTACAATGATGACTCCCAAAAAGCCTCCCACTCCAGCCATAGGTGTGAAAGCCCCTTCAAATATTAGCAGAAAGGCATCGTCGATATAACTGAAATTGGAAAAAATAATCACTAAAGAGGCGAGGACATAAATTCCCGCCATAAGCGGAACAATTTTTTCTGTGATACTGGCGATTCTTTTGATCCCCCCAATGATTACAATTCCGACCAAACCGGCCAAGACCAAACCAATCAAAAATCCAATAGCACCTCCTTCAAGACCCAATAGCGTTGTTATTTGAACCGCCGCTTGATTGGATTGAAAGGCGTTGCCCCCTCCAAAGGAAGCTCCAATACACAATACTGCAAACACCACAGCTAAGGCTTTTCCCAAACCTGTAAACCCGCGCTCTTTAAGTCCTTTGGATAAGTAATACATCGGACCGCCATACACGGTTCCATCTTCACCCACATCTCTGTATTTTACACCCAGGGTACATTCCACAAATTTTGTTGCCATTCCAATCAGTCCACAAACTATCATCCAAAAAGTAGCTCCAGGACCCCCCAAGGCAATTGCTACCGCCACCCCGGCAATATTTCCCAAACCTACAGTTCCAGAAACGGCAGTTGCCAAGGCCTGAAAATGACTGACCTCCCCTTCCTTACTTTCATCTTTAATGGTTCCGAGTACATCCCCATCTACCGCCATATCTGAATTTCCCGACTCGTGATGATCCAATTCATCGTACTTTCCTCTGACGGTATTGATTGCCAACGGAAAATTTGTAATACTGGGGAATTTAAAATAAATCGTGAAAAATAGGGCTCCCGTTATTAAAAGAATAAGAACAATAGGAACGT
The DNA here is from genome assembly GCA_018699935.1 of Flavobacteriaceae bacterium. GTDB lineage: Bacteria > Bacteroidota > Bacteroidia > Flavobacteriales > Flavobacteriaceae > MS024-2A. The sequence goes on from JABISF010000031.1 coordinate 5,713, forward strand.
TGTATGCTCCAATAGGAATCGTGGTTAAAACCAAATTCTCCCAAGCCACCGCAATAGGCATAAAGGCGTCGTTGATTTGTTGATCAATGCCTTGTTCTTGGGCGGATAAACCAGTGCCCATCAGTGTTATAAGTAGCGTAAGTAGATGGTTTAATTTCAATTTAGGTTTCATAGGATGTGTTCTAACGTTCGTTTTGAAGAGCCTAATATCCAAAAAAGGAACTGAAAAACAAACTAATCCAGACGAAACATTGCATTTAGTTTTTTGAGGGCATCCCCGGTTCCCAAAACAATAAGCTTCCCGTCCACCTCTATAGGCAGGTGGGCATCGGGATTAATGATCTGATTGCCCTTTCCGTCTCTATAACCAATCACATTACACCCGGTTTTGCTGATCAATTTTAATTCGGACAAAGTTTTGTTTTGATATTCTTTTGGGATTTTACTCAAACTCACTTCTTCCACATTGGGAGCGGACTCTTCTGCCCACCAGTTGAGTGTTCCTAAAAATTGTATGAGATCGGGCACGGCCAAAACGGCTGCCATATAGTCCCCCCCAATTTTGTCTGGCATGATGACATGATTGGCCCCTGCCAAGGCCAATTTGGAATGATTGCTGTCTTCAGAAACCCGACTCACGATGACCAAATTGGGATTTAATTGCCGTGCAGAAAGCACCACAAATAAATTATCTGCATCATTGGGCAAGGCACAAATCAAGTTTTTGGCGGTTTCTATGCCACAGGCTTTCAAACTCTCATCGGAAAGCGCATCGCCCTCAAAAAATAGAATTTCATCCTCATTATTACCAATCAATGTTTTGTCATTTTCGATGACTACAAAAGGTACTTTGTGGCGTTTTAAACGCGCCGTTGCTTGTCGTCCATTTCTTCCAAAACCACAGACGATGGTGTGTTCTTTTAAACGATCAATCATATCCTTATTTTTTTTTAATTTCCACGTATTCGATGTCCATACACCCAAAAGATGCTCTGCAATAAGCCGCAATGCAAAAGCAAAAACCAACAAGCCTACTATGATAAAAAAGATGGCAAATACTTTTCCTTGACTCGAAAGCTCTCCCACTTCGGTATATCCCACAGTGCTGATCGTGATCACGGTCATGTAGAGCGCATCAAACCAGGTGTAGTGAGGCTCTGATAAATAAAACCCCAACACCCCTGTCAGCGTGACGGATACGATAAGCAATAGTGTCCGAAAAAGGGGAGATTTGTATAACATGCTTAGAGGTCAAAAACGGAACTGCGTTTGGTGTAAATCATATCTTTTAATTTTAACCAAAAAGCCAACGTCAGATAAATAATAAAACCACCAACAAGCGTAGTGAATGAGGCGTAGATAAAAAATAAACGTACACTTTTCACTTTCATCCCAAGCAATTCTGCCAAACGGGAAGAAACCGCAAAACCGTTGCGTTCAAAAAAGTATTGTATGGATCGAATCTTTTCCATCTTTCAAAAATACGATAAATAACTGTTCTTTTCAGGCACCTTTAAAAAGGCTCCCTTGCAGATGCTTCTAATTTTTCATCAATTGAAATCCCACATTACACGACAAACAGCGTTTGGAATCGCAATAGTTTTTTTTCAGATGCAACAAGGCTTGACTGGCTCCGGCATGGTCTATGGTAACGCCTAATGCCTTGAATTTTTTAATGGTTTCATTTTGTTCTGCTGCCAAGAGCTGCGCCCATTCAAAGATTTTTTCCGCCTCCTTTTTGTGCTGCTGATGGGCATAGGCAAAACGGATGGGCAACAGTGCATTGACAGCCACCAATTCGAAAAAATTTCGGCTGATCTTTTTTTGGACACGGGCACTTTCCGCCCCAAAATTATAATGCTTTTCCCAATAGCTGGGCAACTGAATCTCAAAAAGTTGAAAGGCATAATCCGGAGTTTTGCACTCCATAAAAGCTTCTAATAAGGATTCGTGTTTAACGAACAGCTGCGCCAATTGTGCCAATCGAAGGGTAGGGAAATTGGGAGGGCGCAGACGTGCAAAAGTACAGTGAACCCCTAATGGAGTTTGGAAATTAAATTTTTGTTTAAAGTAATCATATTGCTTTGTTAACTGTAGCGCATAGGGGTCTTGAGTAACAGTATTCAAAAGTCCTGCCTGTCCCATCAACAAGGCTTCTAAACCGTCCGAAACTGACCGGATTTTTCGAATGATCTTAAAATCAGTTTGCAATGCCATTTTTTGAAAGGCGACCCCATTCTGATTCAAACCAAAGGCTTTGGCCAACAGGACAAACAAAACTGCCTCCCAATCGTTGTTCAAATCTTTTCTTAGGGATTCAATAGCAAAGATTCGGCTTTCCATCCGCTCAATAAACAGCCGTTCTTTCCACAAACTCCAATCCGCCTCCGAAAAACGCTGCATAGACTCTTCGCATGCAATAAAATGGGAAGGCTGGAGGAAGGTTTTTTGATAATGTGTCAATTGCTGTGGCGATACAAATTCGGACAGCAAAAGCGTCCGTAGCGGCTCGCCGGAGGGTAAAAGTACACTGGCATCGGCTTCCCACACCACGTGTAAAATCACATTGTCATAGCGATCATCGTTTTGGTGTTGATGGCGATACCAATCGGAGGCTTGGAGATGAATTTCTACCGAACCCGACCACAATAGTCCTGCTAAATGAATTTGCGCATTTAAAAAATCAGGACCGGCACCTGCATTTAAAATTCCCGGATGGATTACCTGTAAATGGGTACCAGCTGTGGTTCGTAGGCCTTTTCGATCAAATTTTTGAAAACGCCAGAGATAATGTAAAAACACTTCTTTCACAATATCGATTTGGGGTGATTAATGTTTTCGTAGTCAGACTATTCGATGGCTCCCTCCCACTCCATAATTCCTCCTAATAAATTATATACCGAGGCAATTCCGTTTTGTTGCATAATTTGACAGGCCTGAGCACTGCGGGCTCCCGAACGACAATAGACAAAATAGGTTTTGTTTCGATCCAATTCAGCAATCCCATCCATAAAAGCTTGGGGCTGGCGAATGTCTAAAAGCTGTGCTTGGGGAATGTGTCCTTGATCGAATTCCTCTTGCGAACGTACATCCAAAATGACTGCATTGGTGGCAGCCACTTGCTGTTGCTCCCACTGTTCTTGTGTTAAATCCATAAATAGTTTTTTACAAATGTACAAAGTGGTAAAATTTTTAACAATGAGAAACGAATTATTCTTTTTTGTATTACATTTGTACCTACAAATATTGTAAATGCATCTGTCATGAATTCCAAAACCGTAGTCATCGATCTTATCAAAGCGGCTTCATTGGTAATGGAAACAATAAGCAAAAATTTAAAACCTCACGGCATCTCACTCCCGCAGTTTAATGTCTTGCGAATTTTGAGAGGGCAAAAAGGAGTGGCGGCCAATTTGTTCACCGTTCAGGAACGCATGATTCATAAAATGAGTAACACTACCCGCTTGATCGACAAATTGATCGACAAAAAATTAGTGCGGAGAGCGGTGTGCGAAGAAAATCGAAGAAAAATAGAACTATATATCACTGCTGAAGGCTTGGAGTTGTTACAGCGCGTTGACCCCATTGTTGCAGCAGTTGAAAATAATTTTACGGCTTTGCTAGATCAGGAAAGCCTCGAAAATCTTGATGCGCTTTTGCATCAACTTAAAATCAATTAATAAATCAAAAACAAACTATGAAAAAAACCATTCTATTCCTATTCCTAGCGGCAACCGCTGTTTCATGGAGTCAATCCAAAGAAATGAACATCAATGCTGCTGAAAGTTCCATCCAATGGCTGGCAAAAAAAGTGACCGGACAGCATAACGGAATAATAAATTTCGTCTCTGGAAATCTAACCCTTGGTGAAAACAATATTTCGGGCGGATCATTTGAAGTCGCCATGAACACCATCAATGTTTTAGACCTCAGTGGTGAGTATAAAGAAAAACTTGAAGGACATTTAAAATCGGATGATTTCTTCGGTGTTGAAAAATTTCCCTCAGCACAATTAAACATCACGGGGTCCAAAATGAAAGCCGATAATGTATATGCGGTTGAAGCGACATTGACTATCAAAGAAATTTCACATCCCATCACTTTTGACCTGCAAATGGAAGGAGATACGGCCAATGCAAAAGTAGTCATCGATCGGTCTAAATACAATGTGCGTTATGGATCCACATCATTTTTTGATAATCTTGGAGACAAGGCCATCTATGATGATTTTGAATTAGAGATCAATTTAAAATTTTAAGCCATGGAAATTAATCGACCTAAATGTGCCTGTGGCAATACGCAAAATCCTGAAGGATATTGTGACGGTTCCCACAACAAAAAATAATTATTCGTAGAAGTTGGGGTTGAAAATTTTTATTTTATATTTGACACAATGAATCGAACAATAATTTTAAACAACTGGTGGAACATGGAAGTCTAACACTTTCGTGAAACCATGCTATATATAACTAGGCTTGTCATCACGACAGGCCTTTTTTAATTTAAAAAAGTAAATACATGTACAAACTCAATACGGAGCATAGAAAAATTCTTGCAGACACCCTCACCCCGGTGAGTGCCTATTTGAATTTACGAGATGTGTTTCCCCACAGTCTGCTGTTGGAAAGTAGTGACTATCATGAGAACAACAATGATTATTCCTATATCTGCTGCAACCCCATCGCTTGGATTGAATTGAAAAACAATCAACTTACCACGCATTATCCCGATGGAAAGATAGTGGTTGAAAAAGCGGTTCCCCAAGGCGAAGTGCCAGAGCGCATTCACCAATTTACGCAACAATTTGAAAGCGAAGATTTTCCTTTTAAATTTATCAGTAATGGGATTTTTGGATACATCGCGCATGATGCCATTGCACATTTTGAAAACATCACTTTAAACCCCGACAAAGAGGGGTTGGACATTCCTGAAATCTATTATGCGGTTTATCAAAACATTATCGCAATCAGTCTGTTCAATCACGAAGCGCATTTGTTTTCGCACAGCTATGAAGGCCGCCATAATTTAGACCGTATTGAACGGCTGATCAGTTCCAAAAACAGTACGCGTTTTCGTTTTGAAAAAACCGGTGAAAAGACCTCCAACCTCACCGACGCTGAATTTCTAGACTTTGTGGACAAAGGCAAACAACATTGTTTCCGAGGAGATGTCTTTCAGTTGGTGCTTTCAAGAAGGTTTTCCCAAGGTTTTAAAGGCGATGAATTCAATGTGTATCGCACCCTGAGATCCATCAATCCTTCGCCCTATTTGTTCTTTTTTGATTATGGCGATTTTAAAATTTTTGGCAGCTCTCCCGAGGCGCAATTGGTTGTCCAAAACGGCAAAGCCGAAATCCATCCCATAGCAGGCACCTTTCGAAGAACGGGTAATGATGCACAGGATGCCGCTGCTGCTTTGGAACTCGCCAAAGACCCCAAAGAAAACAGTGAACACGTAATGTTGGTGGATTTGGCACGAAACGATTTAAGCCGAAACGGTACCGATGTGGTAGTGGAAAAAAATCGAGAAATTCAATTTTATTCGCATGTCATCCATTTGGTGTCTAAGGTGGTCGGGAAGATGAAATCCAAAACGAAAACTTTTCAAGTTGTGGCCGATACCTTCCCCGCAGGAACCCTCAGTGGAGCTCCCAAGCACAAAGCCCTTCAGTTGATTGACCAATACGAAAAAACCAAGCGCGATTTTTATGGTGGGGCTTTGGGATATATGGATTTTAAAGGCAATTTTAATCACGCCATCATCATTCGTTCGTTTCTATCCAAAAACCAGCAACTGCATTATCAAGCCGGGGCAGGAATCGTTGCCAAATCGGTTCCCGAAAGCGAATTACAAGAAGTATACAACAAACTGGGAGCTTTGGATAAAGCCCTGAGTTTAGCAGAAACCATTTAACAGAAACCGCCATGAAAAACGTATTTGTTATTGATAATTATGACTCCTTTACCTATAATTTGGTGCATTATTTGGAGGAGTTAGATTGCAAGGTCACCGTAAAACGAAACGATCAATTTGATTTGGACGAACTCGAAGCTTATGATGCCCTAGTGCTGTCTCCCGGTCCCGGAATTCCTGATGAATCGGGTTTGCTAAAAGCGGCCATCCAACGCTACGCCCCGCATAAAAAAATCCTTGGAGTTTGTTTAGGACAACAAGCCATCGGTGAAGTTTTTGGTGGTTCATTGGTCAATCTTGACACCGTCTATCACGGAGTAGCGACACCCGTTAACATAACCCAAGAGGATGCTTTGTTTAAAGATTTGCCCGAAACTTTTGAAGTGGGTCGCTATCATTCTTGGGTGGTCAAAACGCCCCTGCCCGAAGATTTAATAGCCACCTCTTTTGATGAGCACGGTCAGTTGATGTCCTTGCGCCACAAAACTTACGATGTCTGTGCTGTTCAATATCATCCCGAATCTATTTTGACCCCCAACGGAAAAAAAATATTAGAAAACTGGATCAATTCCTAACACATGAAAGCAATACTCAACCGGCTCATCCATCATGAAACCCTCAGCAAAGCGGAGGCACGACAAATGATTATCAATATTGCAGAAGGGCAGTACAACAACAGTCAAGTTGCTTCTTTTCTCACCGTATATATGATGCGAAGCATTCGATTGGAAGAACTCGAAGGTTTTCGCGAAGCATTGCTCGAACTTTGTATTGCCATTGATTTGAGTGCTTTTGAGACCATCGACTTGTGCGGTACCGGTGGGGATGAAAAAGACACTTTTAATATTTCCACCCTCGCCGCTTTTGTTACCGCCGGTGCCGGCATCAAGGTGGCTAAACACGGTAATTATGGGGTGTCTTCCAGTTGTGGCTCCAGTAATGTACTCGAAGCTTTGGGAATAAAATTTACACATGAAGAAGATTTTCTAAAACGTTGTGTGGATCAAGCCGGTATTTGTATCCTACATGCGCCCTTGTTCCATCCTGCCCTGAAAAATGTGGGCGCAATTCGAAAAGAACTGGCGGTTAAAACCTTTTTTAATATGTTGGGACCCCTAGTCAATCCAGCCTTTCCAAATTATCAATTGACGGGCGTATTCAATTTAGAATTAGCGCGCTTGTACCAGTACTTGTTTCAAAATACGGATAAGAAATTTACGGTACTCTATGCCTTGGAAGGCTATGACGAAATTTCTTTAACTGGTCCCACCAAGGCCTTTAGCAGCTCCAACGAACGCGTTTTGACCCCTCAAGATTTTGGGGTTGCTGTGCTTAAAGCAGAAGATATTGCAGGAGGACATAATGTTGCCTCGAGTGCGGAAATTTTTATGCGCGTTTTGCAAAACAAAGGTACCGAAGCCCAACAAAATGTGGTGTGCGCCAATGCGGGGATGGCCATAGCGACGGCAAAAGACCTGAGCCCCAAAGCTGGTTTTGACATCGCCAAAGAGGCCTTGGTTTCAGGAGCTGCCTTTCAATCCTTCAACCGACTTCAAAAACTTTGTCAAGCATGAGTATCTTAGATCAAATTGTTGCCGATAAAAAAATTGAAGTTGCGCAACGCAAATCGCTTTTTCCAAGCTCTTTTTGGGAAGCCTCCCCCCTTTTTGAACGCCCCACCCTTTCCTTGACCAAACGTCTTCAAGCAAGTCCTTCGGGCATTATTGCAGAACACAAACGCCGTTCCCCCTCCAAACAAAACATCAACAGCAGCCTGACTGTTTCGGAAGTTGCCAAAGGCTATGAAGCAGCCGGCGTGTGTGGGATGTCGGTTTTGACCGATGGAAAATATTTTGGAGGCTCTTTGGACGATTTGATCCTCGCCCGATCGGTGACCCAATTCCCCCTGTTGCGCAAAGAATTCATTGTTGATGAATACCAACTCATCGAAGCCAAAGCCCATGGCGCGGATGTGATTTTGCTCATTGCCGCAGTTTTGACAAGAACCGCCATTCAGCAACTCTCCACCACAGCCCAACAATTGGGATTGGAAGTCTTGTTGGAAGTCCACAATTTGGAAGAGTTGGAGAAATCCCTAATGCCCAGCCTGAACCTTTTGGGGGTAAACAATCGCAATCTAAAAACCTTTGAAGTTTCTTTGGACAATAGCCGAAATTTGGCAGCACAAATTCCCGAGGAATTTGTCAAAATTTCAGAAAGTGGCATCAGTGATTTAGATGCTATTAGGGATTTAAAAACCTATGGCTATAAAGGATTTTTGGTGGGAGAAAATTTTATGAAAACCGCTGACCCCGGTCAAGCCGCTGCAGCTTTTATAAACGCCTTGGAACGATGAAATTAAAAGTTTGCGGCATGCGCGATCCCGAAAATATCAAGGCACTGATGGCCCTAGCACCTGACTATATGGGGTTTATCTTTTGGGCGCCCTCCAGTCGTTATGTAAGTGAAGCTACGCCCACCCTACCCGACAGCATAAAAAAAACGGGGGTTTTTGTAGATGCCAGCTTGGATTTTGTTCAATCTTGTGTGGAGGAACACGCCTTGCAAGCGGTCCAACTTCACGGTCAGGAAAGCCCGGAATATTGTTTATTAATAAAGGATTTCCAGGTCGAAGTCATCAAAGCATTTTCCATTAAAGACCATTTTGATTTTTCTGTTTTGGAAGCTTATGAAAAGTCCTGTGATTATTTTCTTTTCGATACCAAAGGGACTCTTCCCGGTGGAAATGGTTATGGTTTTGACTGGAAAATTTTAAATAACTATCCTTCACAAAAACCATTTTTTATCAGCGGAGGTATTGGCATGGAGGAAACCGCTTCCATCAAAAAATTATCGGCCCACGCTTTACCGCTTTATGCTATTGATGTAAACAGTAAATTTGAAAGTGCTCCCGGGCTAAAAAAAATTGATCTTTTAAAACGTTTTAAAAAAGAATTATATGAATTATAATGTAGATGAAAAAGGCTATTATGGAGATTTTGGAGGGGCTTATATCCCCGAAATGTTATATCCCAATGTCGCCGAACTTAAGGAGAACTATCTTAAAATCTCTGCCACTCCCGACTTTAAAAAAGAATTTGATGACTTGCTCAAAGCCTATGTAGGACGTCCAACACCACTGTATTTTGCCAAGCGATTGTCTGAAAAATACAATACCAAAATCTATCTTAAACGGGAAGATTTATGCCATACTGGAGCGCATAAGATCAACAATACCATCGGGCAGATATTGTTGGCCAAACGTTTGGGGAAAAACCGAATCATTGCCGAAACTGGAGCCGGGCAACACGGGGTGGCCACCGCCACCGTTTGTGCTTTGATGGGAATCCAATGTATTGTTTACATGGGTGCGCTTGACATCAAAAGACAGGCGCCCAATGTGGCACGTATGAAAATGCTGGGAGCTGAAGTACGTCCGGCGCAATCGGGGAGTAAAACCCTAAAAGACGCGACCAACGAAGCCATCCGCGATTGGATCAACAATCCCGTAAATACACATTACATCATCGGATCGGTGGTGGGCCCTCACCCCTATCCCGATATGGTGGCCCGCTTCCAGTCGGTCATCAGCGAAGAAACCCAGTGGCAATTAGAGGCCGCCGAGGGGCGCAGTCATCCCGACCACCTTATTGCCTGTGTGGGCGGAGGAAGCAATGCCGCAGGGCTTTACTACCATTATCTGAATGACGAACGGGTCAACATCATCGCCGTGGAAGCCGCCGGAAAAGGGGTGGATTCGGGCGAGAGTGCAGCCACTTCTGCCTTGGGACGAGAAGGAATCATCCACGGTAGTAAAACCTTGTTGATGCAAAGCCCCGACGGACAAATCACAGAACCTTATTCCATTTCTGCAGGCCTGGATTATCCCGGCGTGGGTCCCATGCATGCCCATTTATTCAGAAGCAAACGCGCAGAATTTATCTCCATACCGGATCAAGAAGCCATGGACTGGGGATTGACCCTTTCACAAATGGAAGGCATCATTCCCGCCATCGAAACAGCCCATGCCTTTGCCGTGCTGGATGTTCGTCGCTTTGGCGCAGCGGAAATTCTAGTGTTTAACTGTTCCGGACGTGGCGACAAAGATTTAGATACTTATATCAATTATTTTAACTTATAATTCCCTTCTATAAACTTTAGTAGCAGTGGCTCTTTGGTGTTCGCCTTATCCACAAAAAATATAGTACCACATGAAACAAAATCGCATTGATCAAAAATTTGAGGAAGACAAAAAACTCCTTTCTATCTATTTTTCAGCAGGACATCCAAATTTGGACGACACGGTTCCCATCCTGAACGCCTTACAATCCTCCGGAGTGGATATGGTAGAAATTGGCTTGCCTTTTTCGGATCCTTTGGCAGATGGCCCCACGATACAAGAAAGCTCTACCCAAGCACTTAAAAACGGCATGACAACGGAAACACTTTTCAATCAATTGGAGGGAATCCGCAAATCTATTCATATTCCGTTGGTTTTGATGGGCTATTTTAACCCGATGATGCAATACGGAATCGAAAAATTTTGCGCTCGTTGCCAAGCCATCGGCATTGATGGGCTGATCATTCCGGACTTACCTGTGGATGTATATCATGAACAGTACAAACCCCTTTTCGATCAATACGGTTTGTACAATATGTTTTTGATTACCCCGCAAACCTCGGAGGAACGAATCCGCTATATCGACAGTGTTTCCAGTGGTTTTATTTATATGGTTTCCAGTGCCAGCGTAACTGGGGCAAAAAGTGACTTTGGAGCGGAACAAGCGAGCTATTTTGAGCGGATTGCCCAGCTGGGACTCAACACTCCCACTGTAGTTGGTTTTGGAATCAGCAATGCAGCAACTTTTCAGGCTGCCACACAATATTCCAAAGGTGCCATAATCGGCTCTGCTTTTATCAAATTTTTGGAAGAAAAAGGAGTCGCAAATATTGATGCCTTTGTGCAAAGCATTCGTTAGCATTAAAAACGTTTTCCGATCCGCACATTGAAGGGAATGGCAATGATGGGGTGTTTTCCGAGTCGTGTTCTCAGCTCGTGATAACGGTCTATGCGCTGACTGTTATTTATCAATTGGGCATTGCGATTCCCATAATTGTGTTGATTGATCCAAAAGCGTTTTCCTATGCCCAAATACAGATCGATCAAATAGTTGTTTTTATCAAATTGATAACCCCATTTAAAACTAGTGGTAATGGCTTGCGCATGCACTTGATAGGGCATTAAAAGACGTTCCTTCGCCGCATTAGAGTTCGTCTCTGGGGGAACGCCATAAAAAACTCCTTCCTCCCAAAATCGCTGATTGATCCAATCCCATTCCAGTGCAAAATAGGCACCATAAGGCGTTTTCTTTTTTAGGTATAAGCGTTCTTCCAAAGCCATTCTAAAGCCCTTAAAATTTGGCTTTGGGGTACTGAGTTCACTAAATAGGGTGTTGGGAAGCAACCATGAAATCATCAATTGGGTGGAGAGGTCATGCCCTGTTGGTTTTTCCAAAGCCATTTCAACACTGGCATGGTGAAAACTGATTAATTTTAAAGGGGTGAATTTGAGCACATAGTCCGTTTTTTCAAAAGCATTGTAGGGATACAGTTGGGGTGGATTTTGCTGCATATCTACTGCAATCGTGGTGGGGTACCCATAACGCTTCTCTGATTTTCGATCGAACAAATATTGCATTATCATGCCGTAGTTGGCCGCAAAATAACCAAAAATGTATGCGAAAGAATTATAGGGTGCTAAAGAAAAAGACTGCTTTTTACCCAACTTGGTTTCCAAAGTAAAAACCAAATAATCTTTAGAACGTTTCGCCTTTAATTGGTGTTGGGTGCCATACACCGAGACTGTGTCCTTTGGAGTACTGAGTATTGTTGGCTCTTGGGTAGTGAGGTATAAGGTCTGTGTTTTTCTATTTAAAAAGCTTGCACAAGAGGTTCCCAAAAAAACAGCCAATAAGAGGAGCACAAGTTGCAAAACTTTCATAGGTGTCGGATTTGAGGGGTTTGATTTTCGGGCTTAAACTTCAAAGACCCTGCCATATTGCTCCACTCTAAAATCAAAGGTGGTGTAGTTGGGGTTTTTAATTTTTTTTTGTTTAAATGCGTTCCTACTCCCGATGGCTCGATTGGCAGCTCCCGAAGGTGCGGTCAGGCTGTAGGTGACGATGCGCCTACCTTCCCAAATAAATTCATGCTTACGGGGCACTTCATGGGACACCCTCAGCAGCTTCAATTGGGCTTGTTTAAGGAGCTGTCTAAAGAAATATTCCGGTCCGTTTTTGCTATTCCCTCCAGTAAAAATCAGCGTGTTGATTTTGGGATGTTCTTTTAAAACCTGCAAAAGGTTTCTCAATTCTACTTGTTCCATGCCCAGGTCAGAGGCGTCTATTTTTTTGCGATAGGCAGCGGCAACGATATCACAAATCCCGATTCCTTCCCGTTTTAAAAAGGCTTTTCGCTGCGCTATGGCAGCAGCCGTATTTTCATATTTTAAATTTAAGCCGTAGAGGCGATCCCAAATTTTCCATAACATGCCATTGCTACTGCCGTAAAAAAAAACGACGTCCGCAGCGTTTAAGGTGCCGATGGAAAAACGCGGCGGGGGAAGTGTCCCCACAATCAATCGTGTGGTGTTCGAAAAAATATAGGGAGGATAAGGATGATAATGCTTCCACATTTCTAGACCACACTCCCTTGACAACTGCTTCCGGCACCTGCCGTGCATCCATAACAATGCTGTGAAATACAAATTGTTCGTTCTTGCAAGGGAGCGGGATCAAAATCGTCCAAATGCTGAATGGGACTGGCCACTTTGATGTCCAGCATTTGATTAAAATCACAATCGTAGAGAAAGCCATCCCAACGGACGGATAGGGTATTGGTGCACATCACGTTGTTGAGTGCTGCAGGATTGAAGGCAGCGACCAAAGCTTCCATATACTCTTCATAATTTTCAGAAGCAATCAAATATTCCAAAAAACGGCTGATGGGCATGTTGGTGATGGTGAACAATTGATTAAAATCAACATCAAAATCAGCTTTGAGGGCTTTTTTATAATCCTTTTCTAAGGCTTTTTGATCTCCGGGCAAAAAAGCCCCGGAAGGGTTATAGACCAAATCTAATTGTAGCTTGGAATCGGGTTTTCCATAGCCCACAGCATTGAGTTGTTGTAGGGCTTCAATGGATTTGGAAAAAACGCCTGCCCCTCGCTGTCGGTCGGTTTTTTCTTTTTTATAAAAAGGTAAAGAAGATATCACGTGAATGTTGTGGGTCTTGAAAAATTCTGGCAAATCGTAGTATTTTTTATTGGCGCGAAGTATGGTTAAATTGGAACGCACAATAAAATCGGCGACGCCCAGGGCTGAGGCCTGCTCCACAAACCACCGAAAGTCCGGGTGCATTTCGGGTGCCCCACCGGTCAAGTCGAGGGTATGAACGGAGGTTTTTTTTAGGATTTCAAGACATTGAACTAAAGTGGCTCGGGACATCATTTCTTTGCGATCCGGTCCTGCATCCACATGGCAATGCGAACAAACCTGATTGCACATATAGCCCAAATTGATTTGTAAAATCTCCAACTTTTGGGGTTGTAATACGGGCGTTGCCGTGGCTGCGATACGCTCTGAAAAGGTGGGTAAACCTCCTTGACCAAAAATTCCGTTACTTAAAAAAGAAAGTTGCTTTGCTCCCGAAGCCAAAGCGTGTTTTTGGGATTGTAAAGATTTGGTATTCATCACATGCTCTTTTTATTGTAAATATCCATCATTTGAACACCGTGCACCAAGGAAGCTCCTCCTCGAATCGCCCCTGCCACATGCAGTGCTTCCATCATTTCCGATTTATCGATTCCTCGTTTGAGCCCGTCCTGTGTGTAGGCATCTATACAATAGGGACATTGGATGGTGTGCGCAACGGCAAGCGCAATCAAAGACTTTTCGCGGGCAGAAAGGGCTCCTTCTTTAAATACTGTGTTGTAATAATCGAAAAATTTTTCTCCCAGTTCGGGAGACCAATCGGTGATGTTTTTAAATTGTTTTAAATCAGCGGGATCGTAATAGGTTTTTTTCAATGGGATATTTTTTATATTTTAGAGGTCAGAAATTACAATGATTTTATTAAATAAGCATTGTTTTAACTATATTTTTAAAAATCGCCGACCCTTAATCTCTACAAAGTACCTTTACTTGTATTAATCATAGTTTCTTAATTCGTTTGAATGAAAGAATTTTATCCTTTTTTCGTTGATTATATCCCGCTGATCATCTCAAACGTCATCGTTATAGCGTTCTTTTTGTTTTTCCAAAAAAAACACCAAGAAGGTTAAAACGAGCTATAAAAGTAAAATTGCTGAATTGGAATCTCGATCACTTCGCGCACAAATGAATCCTCATTTTATTTTTAATGCTATCAATGGAGTTCAAAGTATCATGCTGTTGAAGGGAGAAGTAGAATCGAATCGTTATATCGGTTTGTTGTCTAAAATTTTGCGGTTTACGTTAGAAATCAATCGACAGGAACTGATTAGTTTGTTGGCACGACAAGGCAAAATTGACGCCCATAAAGAGGGTAAAAATTGGCACACCAGCAAAGCTGCTG
>JABISF010000032.1 GCA_018699935.1 Flavobacteriaceae bacterium
AACAATGTTTATTTCAGTAATGACCGAGGTGTTTCTTGGACGGCAAAAGATGGAGACTTACCAGACATTCCGGTATTAGCCATTCAACCCAATCCCTTCAATCCCGAGGAAGTGATTCTTGGAACCGATCTTGGCGTTTGGATGACTACTAACTTTTCCAACAACAGTCCGACCTGGGTTCAATCCAACAATGGTATGACAGATGTTCGGGTCAACGATTTTGAAGTGACTGGAACTTCTGTTGCCAACAATAGAATCGTTGCTTCCACCTATGGGAGAGGGATTTTTGTAGGGAGCTTTACCTCCGATGACCTTTCAAATCCTACGGTAACCTTGACAACGACGGATGCTGACAACCTAGTGTCCAACACCAATGTGGTTACGATTACGGCAACTTTTTCCGAAAGCATGACCGCAACGCCTACCCTCTCGCTCACAGGGCTGGTCACTGATGTTTTGATGGACGCCACCGCTTCGAATGCGATATGGACCTACACTTGGACCGTTTCCACCACCTTGACTTCAACAACGGCAACCGTTTCAGGAACTGACTTGTCGAGTAATGCCTATTCCGGTTCAGACAGCATCACCTTTACGATTGATAATACCGAGCCCGAGCGTAGATACGGCATAACAGTGTATGAATCTTTTGAATATAACGAATTGGAAGGTTTGGAAAACCAAAATGGTGGTTCGGGTTGGAATGGAGCTTGGATTAAAGACTCCAATTTTAATAATCATTATATTTTGAGTCCCACTACTTTTAACTCTGGAGGAGGAGGCGTTTATCAAATTGGTCGAAGATCACCCATGACCTATACAGGCTTAACGGTGGCAGGAAATTATTTGGGTGATGATGGAAATCAAACCGATGTAACAAATTCTAATTACAGAAATTTATACCAAACATTGGGGAATGATGTGTACATTCAATTTTTAGTCCAGTTTAACGATTACAGTGATGCAGATAATGGAAATGCAAAAAGCAATTATTTTATTTTAAAAGAGGGTGATACACAAAAGCTTGTCATCAGAAGGAAAAATGGAAGAATCTACATGGGAAAAACAACTTCCAGTTCGGCCGCTTCAGATTTAGTAGATACAGGGGTCAATCTTGCGGGAAGCGCCGCAGCACAATTGGTGATTGTCAAAATTGACGATGCAGATACAAAAATATGGGTAGACCCCAATTTAAGCACTTTCGATTATGAAAACCCTCCAACTGAAAACGCTTCATTAAATTATACATTTCAATTTAATCGTATTCAAGTACAATCTCAAATTAAATATGATTTTGGAATAGGTACACTCTATGATGAAATCTATGTTTATGAAAAAAGAAATGTGCTAACCGATACCGATGCCGATGACATCGTGATGAACACTGATGTGGTAACCATAACCGCCACCTTCTCTGAAGATATGGCTGCTACTCCTACCCTCTCTTTATCCGGTATCGTTTCCAATGCCAACATGACGGCAACAGCTTCGAATTCGATATGGACTTATACTTGGACAGTTTCAACAACGGTTACCTCCACCACTGTTACAGTGGCAGGAACCGATGTCGTAGGCAATGTCTATACCGGCACAGACAGCATCACCTTTCAAATCGACAATTCGGAACCAACACTGACAATAAGCACCAATGACAATCAGGTAAATGCGACAGACACTGCAACCTTAACGTTTACCCTTACGGAAAGTTCGACCAGCTTTACAGGCGATGACATTAGTGTCTCCAGCGGCTCCCTAGGTGCTTTGACCGCTACCTCCAGCAAAGTCTATACCGCTTCCTACACACCTGCTTCAGCTACAGTTACATCGGTTACCATAAGTGTTCTCAGTGCTGTATTCACTGATATTGCCGGAAATGCCAATACAGCGAGCAGTACAACTTTTGAGGTTGATACCATCTCCCCAACGCTATCTGCTTTTACTACTGATCATGCGGATCTTTATGTCGGCGATGCAGACACCGTTATATTTACCGCCACTTTTAGTGAAGCGATGACTTCTTCACCCTCCATAAGCATCACGGGAGTAGTGACCCAAGTAACCATGACTGTATCCACAACTTCCTCGTCCAAAACTTGGATTTATAGTTGGGATGTCCCAGCTGCAAATGACGGCGTTGTAACGGCAACCGTTTCCGGCACGGATGTTTTTGGCAACTCCTATTCGGGTACGGAAAGTATCACCCTCACGATTGATAACATCCTACCCACGATCACCCTAACGGAAGACGATGCCGATGATGTTTTAATCGTGGGAGAAAGCGTGCTGATTACTGCCAGTGCCGATGAATCCATATCTGGGACACCAACCCTAACCATCACTTTTTCAGGAATCAATACGGACGTGAGCATGACGGCTTCCAGTTCCAGTTGGATTTATAGTTATACGCCTCCCGCCAATGCTACTGGAACCGTGACCTATACGGTAACATTAAATGATCTTGTCGGCTATACCGTTTCAAGCACCCTAGCATTAACTGTTGACACTTTAGTTCCTACCCTAGCAAGAATATCAAGTCCCATGGCGGATGGAACCTATACCGATGACGATGGGAATGTAAGTCTCTCAGATACCGTCACCATTACGGTTACTTTTACAGAGGCTGTTGTCACTACAGGCACGCCAAGAGTCGTTTTGAACACCTCTCCGCTGTCTTATGCCAACTATGTCCAAGGCTCCGGAACAACTACCTTGACTTTTGCTTCGCTCATCGCACAAGAGGTTTATCAACCCTCGTTGGACGTAACTTCCATTGATTTGAATGGTGGAACCATCGCAGATATTAATTCCAATACCGCAAGTATTAGCCTTTCCTATGCCATTGCCAATAACACAACGCTGGTGGATTTGACCAATATTCGTTTAGATTCCAAAAATCCGATACTCAGCAGTTATACCGTTTCTGATACCAACAACTTGGCACCGGTTGCAACAGCTTCTGTAGGCGATGGTGATGTTGTGACTTATTATTTTAATTCGGACAAAGAGCTCCTCAGCAACAGCTTAACGGTTTCCTTTACAGGTTTTAATCCAACCTTAACCACCAGTGTTACCGGTGCCGACCCCTATACCTATAGTTTTTCATTTACCGTGTCGAGTTCTTTCCCAGAAGGAAGTGTATTATTCCAAGCCGATAGTGCCACCGACAAGGTATCTTCCACCCATGTTGCAAGTGGAAACCCAATCAGTAGCTTTAATCAAGCCCAATTCAATGACTTAATTAAAATTGATCGAGCGGCTCCTGTATTTACGAGTAATTCAAGCCTAAACTCCAATGAGAATGTGACTACGGGGCCAACCCTTAGCACCAATGAAACCTCCTATTTTTCGATTATAGGGGGTGCAGATCAAGCGTTGCTCTCTATCAATCAGACCTCAGGGGTTTTAAGTTTTAATACAGCACCCGATTATGAGAATCCGGTTGACAATGCCACCGATAATACGTATGAAATTGTTGTAAAAGCGACAGATCAGGTTGGATTAACTGCTACGCAAACGATAACTATTCAAATCAATAATATCGCCGATACCTTTGGGGTAGAAATCACCCAAAACGATGTCCAAACGACCGAATCGGGAGAAACCGCATCATTGAGTTTTATTTTAATCACCCAACCTACGGCGAATGTGGTGATCGGCTTAAGCCTTTCCGACACTTCCGAAGGCATACTTTCTTTAAATCAGATTCGCTTTACTCCCGCCCAGTGGAACGTCCGACAAACCCTAACTATCACCGGTTTGGATGATGGGCTAGCCGATGGGGATGTCAGTTACCAACTCATCACCGCGGCTGTGGTTTCCGAGGATGTAAACTACAACGGACTGGGGGTTGCAGACATTACGCTGATCAACATAGATGACGAAATTGATACGGATGGAGATGGTTCTTTTGACTATGCAGACGCCTTCATCAACGACGTCTCAGAGTGGCTGGATACGGATCGGGATGGCATTGGAAATAATGCGGACTTGGATGATGATGCAGATGGTATCAGTGATGTATATGAAATTCGATTGGGTACGGATCCTTTAGATGCTAATGAAACCCCTCCCGATTTTAACAGCAATGGTATTCCGGATGCTTTAGAAGATAGTGATGGCGATGGAGTGAATGATGATGTGGACGATTCCCCGCTTGATCCGACTCTTGCTTTTGATAATGATGGCGATGGAATTTCTGATCAAGACGATCCCGATGATGATAACGATGGTGTGCTAGACGTGGAGGATGATTTCCCTTTTGATAGTCGTTATCGTCAAGATACAGACAAGGACGGTTACCCCAACCTCACCGATGCTGATGATGACAATGATGGCGTTTACGATGAAGACGACGCATTCCCCTTAGACAGTTCTGAGCAAACCGACACCGATAAAGATGGGCTCGGAGATAATGCCGATTTGGACGATGATGAAGATGGAGTGTTGGATATTTTTGATTATTGTCCCGACACCCCCTTGGATACAAAAGTGGATCAATTTGGCTGTGCCATCTTTAGTCTTCCAACGGATAGTATTACACTTTCGAAAACGGAAAAATGTGCCGGCGAAAATAAAATCACCATCGGAGTGGTGGACACATCGCTTACCTATAATGTGGCGATAAGTGGAGCGATTAGTACCAACGAAAGTTTTATGGGAAGCCGTTGGAGTGTCGATAAGCTTTCAGCCGGCGTTTATGTTGTTTGTGTAACGGTAGAGGGAATCAGTACCACAGAATTTGAACGCTGTTTTGAAGTCACCATTACCGAGCCGGAACCGCTTCTAGTCAGCAGCCTGTTAAACACGCAAGATCAAACTGTCTCTTTCAATTTAAGCGGAGGCTCCACCTACCAGATTACTCAAAATGGAAAAACTGTTCAGACCAACAGCAATAAGTACAGCTTGTCTTTGGAAAAAGGAATGAATAACATTTCCATCTCCACGGGTATTGAATGTCAAGGCCTTTTTGAAAAAAGTTATTTTAACTCGCATGAAGTTCAATATGCTCCAAATCCGTTTAACGAATATCTTCAGCTCTATTTTGACGGAGAAGATTCCTGGATAGAACTGGATGTATATACAGCAAATGGTCAGCATGTGGAGCATCAAAACATCAGCTTATCCCCCGGAATAAGAAGTTATAATTTAAAAACCAGCAACTACAAACAAGGGCTTTATATCATCAAAATAAAAGGGGAAAACATCGATAAAACCCTACAAGTAATCAAAGAATAGTCGTGAAAAATTTTATCCTCAATAGCAGCATTATCTTTCTGACCCTTCTGGGATGCACCATTCAAGACCCGCCAGCAGGAGATCCAGCGCCAGCAACTTTAGTAGCGCCCATCAACAACGAAACCTGTTTGGATGGCATCTCTTTGAATGACACGCAAAGCGATGTTTCCTTTCAATGGTCGGCTGCGGAAAATGCCATTTCTTACGAAGTAGTGGTTACAAATCTTCTGACGCAATCCTCGCAAACTTTCTTAAGCCCCGAAAATGAAACCACCATTGCACTCAACAAAGCGGAACCCTTTGCTTGGATCGTTCGAAGTATAGGAGCGGAAAATACAAGCCCTGCGGAGAGTGAACAGTGGCGGTTTTACCTAGCTGGAGACGCCACGATTAACTACGCGCCTTTCCCGGCTGATTTAATCCGTCCAACTTCCGGAGCAACGATTACTCCCAACAGTAACAATGCTATAGTTCTGAATTGGACCGCCGTAGATGTGGATAATGATTTGGCGCATTTTGAAGTTTATTTGGATCAAGTGGATGCCACTACACTTTATACAACACTTGATTCTCAAGTGGAAAACAACAGCCTCGAAGTAAACGTTGAAAACAACGCTACTTATTTTTGGAAAGTCATTTCGATAGACGCCAATGGAAATAAATCCAGTTCTACCGTCCTCGCATTTCGAACAAATTGAGTCAAAAAAGGAAAAAATCTAGGAATTCCTTTTTTCGCTTATGGGTGTTATACAATATTGATGAGCTTCTAGAACTTAGAAAAAAAATTGCCTCTCAATGAAGCTTGTTGGTTGTCTTTTCTGACGATTAAGATTTCCCAACCACATCAAATATCCCCGAAATCCATTTTCATTATACGCGATTTTACATATATTTAAATTCTAAATTTTAGAAATGAGTATTTTTCCTTTATCCAAAAAGCATAGAAATCTGCTTAACAATACCCTTGCAAACTACCTGAAGCAATCAGACAACAAAGTCATCCATATTTTAGAACATACGGAAATTGATGGGGCTGAGAATTTGGCCACAGCATTGGTAGAACATGCAAAAAATCAAAAAAACAGTCAAATCGTTTGGTTAGCACCACAAATTCCAGATTCTATATCGCTTAAAAAAGCAGAACAAAAAATTAGCACGAGTGGTAACGATTTTGTTATTTTCTATTACCCGCAGTTGTTCGAATCACTTTTCTTAAAAACAGAACAAATTACTGAACAAAGACAACTCCTCCTACCCTTTGACGAACAGGAATGGGTGGGCTTGGAAAGTTTAGCAAGAATGTTCGAACCGGCTGAAAACAAGAGTATTGTATTCGTGAAAGGAAAGGTTTATCAAAGTGAAACTCTAGCTTCCCAGCTGACAACCGCTTTGGAAGCGATGAAGCAAAAAGAAAACTTTTTGAGGGCTCAATTTGAGCGTATGGATTTGGACAAAGATGGGTTATTATCAGTAACTGAAATCTATCATTTTTTGACACGTATCGGATTTTCTCAAAGTGAAGTTGAAACCCTTGTTCGGCTGGCAGATAAAAATAATGACGGCTATTTACAATACGACGAATTTGTTGGCAATATGCCCGAAAACATAGCTGAAATGCTGGCTTTTGTGGATTCTCAAATCAATTTTATAAAAACTTCAGAACTTCAATATCAAGATTTTCTGATGGAATCGGAAGGTTGTTCTCGCTATGACGCCTCCGAGCTTGTCAAAGGAATGATGGCATATCCCCGCCTTGGAACAACACCACTCCCACCGAAAAAAGAGGATGAACATCAAGATTTTTCAGATTGGATCGCCAAGCATGTTTTGACATTTTTAGGAGTTGACATCCTACCCGGGAAAGGTTTATTTTACAGCCGCCCCACCAAATTGAAGGGTTTTCCAGCGATTAAAACACAAATTATTTATCCCGATGGTCGCAATTTATCCAGTCTTCGCAATCCAAATGAAGTACAAGTGCATTGGGAAACTGCGCCCAACGCATCCCATTGGACAAGGCTTCCATTTTCATCTGAAGAATTCACTTTCCAATTAACCCTGGAGGACAACCTGCTGCGAGGGATTGAGGTGAGTGGGAAATGGTCGGGTTTACCCGAAGCCATGGGGTATATTATTAGTGAAAAAACAATCCCAAAATGGCAGCAATCCATATTGAAGGAATTAGGCTCTTTTCATGTGGAGGAAAACAGTGTTCAGTCGCCGGACAAAATGATTTGTAATTGTCTTCAATTGTGCCTCAAGGATTTTACACCTTTGATAGAAGCTGGAGACAATCAGTTGGAAACCCTGGTGAAAACAACCAAAGCAACCACCGTTTGCGGTGGATGTGAACCTTTGGTAGAAGAACTTTGTGGATTGTCCAATATGATGGTGGCAACGATAGAAGGTAAAAAAACGACGGAAAACAAAGACATTCAATGCATTACACTAAAACCTGTAGATCAGGAAGTAAAATCCTTTAAGCCTGGACAACATTTGGTGCTTCAGGCCTATATTCAAAACCAATGGGTGACTCGTGCCTACAGCTTGATTTCAAGTGGCGCGCCCAATACGCATTATGAAATCGCTGTAAAACGTGAAGAATTGGGCACCTTTTCCAGGTGGTTGATTGACCACGGTGATGAAAATGCTATCCTACGGATTTCAGAGCCCAAAGGCTCCTATTTTTTGGAAAGCACAGCGCATGAAATTGTATTTTTTGCTGCCGGTATTGGAATAACCCCCGCAATTTCAATGCTCCGCTCCATGACGACCAATAATGATCAACGACCCTTTACACTGGAATGGTCTGCCCCTTATACCAAGAACTTCATTCTCAATGAAGAGTTTGCGTTTTATACCAAACAAAAAAACATCCACATCAACCGCTGGGCGACAAGAACCAATGGACGTATTTCGGAACATCAAATCAAAACGCAATATCCCTATCACCCAAATAGTGTTGCTTTTTTGTGCGGACCCGAAGCCTATATGAATACAATTCGCAAAGCACTATTGTCCAGCGGATGGCCTGAAAGTAATATTAGGTCCGAACAGTTTAATGCAGCTGTAGACAAAGAAGGGGAACTTGATAAACCTTTGCCATCTTCCTCTAGATCGAGTCATCATACCTCCAAAAAAGAAGCGGTGGAGACGGTTGAATCTGATAGTTTTTTTCTGCAACCCATTGCAGACATTAAAAAAGAGGCAACGCTTTTTTTAACCCAGTTTTATCACGAGAAAAAACTTTCCCAAGAGGCACTCAAAGAACGAATTAATGAGGTAGAAAAGGCCATCCAAAAGAACGGATCGTATGAACACACCATAGACGAATTAACCTTTGCTTCACGGGTGGCGTGGAGAAACAGTTCGCGTTGTGTAGGTCGGTATTTTTGGGGCAATATGATCGTCCGCGATTGTAGGGAAATCGATCAAGAAGAAGCCGTGTATACGTCCCTTGTTGAGCATTTACGCTTGGGGATAAACAATGGAAACTTGAGAGCAGTCATTTCAATTTTCCGGAACCACGATCCAATAATCCGCCTTTACAACCCGTTGTTGTTGATGTTTGCCGGCTATGAACAGGCTGACGGCAGCATTTTAGGGGATCCTGCCACTGTTGAACTCACCAAGATTGCGCTGGGCTTAGGATGGACTCCAAAAGGAGCTAAATCTCGTTTTGATCCTCTCCCCCTCGTTTTGGAGGTAGACGGAAGAACTCCGCAATTTTTTGAGTGGCCGGATGACATTGTGAAAACCATACCTATTGAACATCCGGACTTTGATTGGTTTGCTGACTTAAAACTCGAATGGTTTATGGTTCCTGCCGTGGCAGGGATGGCACTAGATGCCGGAGGCATACAATATCGTTGCGCTCCTTCCAATGGATTTTTTATCAGCACTGAAGTTGGAGCCCGAGATTTGGGAGACACCTCTCGTTACAATATGCTGCCGGTGGTTGCTGAAAAAATGGGATTAGACATGAGTTCCGACGAAACCCATTGGAAAGACCGTGCCATTATTGAGCTGAATTTGGCCGTTCAATGGTCCTATCGAAAGCATCAAATCCGAATGCTGGATCACCACACAATCGTGGATTATTTTATGAAATTCCACGGTCAGGAGTTGGAAGCCGGAAGATCAATTCACGCAGATTGGAAATGGATAGTCCCGCCAATTTCCGGTTCTGCCGTTGAAGCTTTTCATATGGACATGGTCAATAAAATCATTAAACCCAATTATTATTATCAAGAAGATCCATGGAAATCTAATGATTGGAGGAAATTTTCTAAGGTATAAAAACCGTGTACTAATTTTTTTTTTAATTTAAGTTTGTAAACCATAAACCAATTTGAAATGAAAAAACTATTTTTCCTTGTTGGATTTCTTTTAGTCTTCTCCTGTAGCACTGAGGATCAGCTTTCGCCTGTCACCGAGGACACCGAAAACACAGAAGCCGTAACACCGGAAAACTCGGAAGCAGAAACTACAGAGGACACCGCAACTGAAACTACGGAAACCGAAAACACAGAAAGCGAGGATACAGAAACCGAAGACACCTCCAGTTCGGCTACTGACGATACGGAATATACAGAGTCAGAAAAAATCCTTCACAAAGAAAATGTTCCTTATCCCGCCGCCTATTTTGATGAATTTCTTGTAGGCATGGAGCTCACCGAAGCTGAAAAAGAGCTTTTTGTAACCAACGCCAATCGATTTATTAAAATTTGTATCGGTCAAAACTTCTTTCTTGAAGATGAAAACGGCGTATTGAAAGGCTTGAAAAATCCGCTCTGGGAAATCTACAACAGCGGTAGTTGGCCCATCTATTTTCATTTTGAGGAATATGAAGGAGCCATTTCAAGCACAGCAATTGACAGAATCAAAGCAGATTATCAAACGCATGTCAATGCATGGGTAGAAGGGCTTAAAGCCTACGACCCCGATTTCCCTAAAGAAACGATAGAAGTTAAAATTTTTGGATTTGTATTCAATAATGACATAGACATTGAGGATTCCTTTTATGACAAATATGGAGCTTATCCAATTGTTACCAATTATACCTTAACCAATGAAGATCCTCCTTGGGACATTGTCTACAGTGCCTCGGAAGAAGATTTTGACTACAACTGGTATACGCTTGAAGATTTTGGAGTGTTAAAAGTGGTTGGCAACAGAGATGATCTTGACGACAATGTTCAATTCACCCCAGAGAATTGGAGCAACTACGAGCACCCGGAAGGCATTGATCATTTTCAGACCAAATTTTGGTATCGAATTCCTTGGGACGCCGTTGCACAAAGACAATATCTTAAAATGGGTGGGAATATATTAGATTCTCAAACGGGAGCAACCAATACCGATGTTTTTTTACATGAGATGGGGCACTGTTTTTTTCTTGATGATGTTTATGATCGTGGGAAATATCCGGATGCAGAAGAACTCCCCTCTGTGATGAATACTTCGGGAGAAATCTCCAATTTTGACATCATGACCCTTAGAATGGTTTGGAAGCATCAAAAAAATTATTAATCCGAATACATCAAGAACAACCCTCTTGGGTACAAAATTTTAAATGTTTTAAATGTTGAGTAGATAATACCTGTAATTATGTTAGCTATAACTGTAATTAGGGAGCTAAATAGCTGCAACTATTGTCTACTTTTGTCGTATCAATTTTTAAGTAAATCCGCTGTATATCCTGAAAACCCCTATTACACTAGGGGTTTATTTTTTAAATGCGATTATACTCGCTTTACAGCCTATCGTTAGTCATTTTTCAGAGCCTTACTAAGAAGTATTATGAAGTATTTCTTTCTAAAATAGCACCGCAAACAATCAAGCCAATATTGCAGAGGCAAAAGCAAAGCAATAAAGTTGGTTTTTAAAAAGTATTGGAGAGCCAAATTCCACTCTAGCTGAGAGTTAGTCTTGGAAATTTTATTTGGTAGGAGATGCTATTATTAATTATGCACCTTTACTTACAAAATTAGTTTCTTCTTGGTGAGGAGCAAAGTCACTCTAAACATTAAAAATCAAGTAAACTGAACCAGCTATGCTCAGACTTGAAGGACAATTTAGACGCTTTTAAAGTGTATTTAGATCAAACAGATGGAACGACTTTAAACCAAACGCTAGACTACCAAGAACAAGAAACACAACTAGAGATTGAGGTTGAGAACAATACACTTTATTCCTGGAAGATCGTTGCTATTGACACCAATGGAAATCAAAGTAGTTCCGGAGTCTATTCGTTTAGAACGAATT
>JABISF010000033.1 GCA_018699935.1 Flavobacteriaceae bacterium
AAAAATACATTAAAAACAGAGGGAATATGAAACCAATCCGTAATAAGTATTTATGAAACAAATTTCAAACATAAAATCTGTTATATATAAGACAGTCGAGAAGAGTTTGGAATTAGTGTGCACAAGGATTCTATGAGTCATATATCTCTAAACCCCCTATTTTACTGGAGATAGCTGGGTTCTAATTACCCACTTTTATTTGGGGGTTAAAATCTAAAACTCTCAATTTATAACCCCACCCCTTCAAAATAAATCTATTTTCCTTTTGGGGATGTGCTGGTGAAATGGGTATATAGACCAATCTCCTAATCCATCTAGGGTTTTTTATGCTTAATTATATTTCCCTATATTTAAACATCTAATAACCAACACTGTGAAAAAGTAACTTTTTCTGTTACTGATAGTCCATATGATTTCTTTTGGGCAAGCTGAAACTGCAGCAATGACCTTTGATAAAACAATACACGACTTTGGTGGAGTTGTGGCAGTTGGGATTCTTAAAAAGAAAAATGAGTGATTTAGATTTAGAGTTTGAAAAGTTAAAAAAAGGATTGTTACTGAATGAGAATATTGATTTGAGAAATAGTATTGAAAAGTTTGGTAGTGAAGGTAAAAATGTAGTTGATATGTTATTTAAGGGAGGGTTTATTCAGATTTTTAGGTAAAAGTGAAGAGATAATAAATCTGTATAAGAAAAGGTATAACGAAGGGAAAACTAATAAAGGTAAACATGTC
This sequence comes from Flavobacteriaceae bacterium, assembly GCA_018699935.1. Lineage (GTDB taxonomy): Bacteria > Bacteroidota > Bacteroidia > Flavobacteriales > Flavobacteriaceae > MS024-2A. Next base: position 736 of record JABISF010000033.1, read on the forward strand.
AATAAGAAAGAATACTATTTGAGAGAGATAGGGAAAATAAGGGATAGAAAGGTAAAAATAGTGGATGAATGGATAGATGGAAATATAAGTGATGAAGTTTATGATGATTGGAAAAGGAATAGTAAAGTAAAAGAAGAAGATATTAGAGAGAAGATTAAGAAGTTAGATGTAGAGATTGACAGGTATGATGATGTGAACAGTATTGATGGGTGGATGGATTTGATGAAAGATGAGTTGTATAAGGATTGGAGTTTGGAAAGATTTGAAGATAAGAAGAGGATTATTGAAAAATATGTTGAGTGGATAAGTGTAGATTATTTAGAAGGAGATAATATTGGGAAGAGATATGGGATTAGAATGAAGGTGAATGTAGGGAAAAAAGGTTATGGAATAGAGTTTGAGAATGGAAAAAGTTTAGAGAATAATGGGTATAAAAAAAGAGATATAGGTTATATATCTCATTTTAAGTGTGTGGGCGCTGAGGGATTCGAACCCCCGACCCTTTGGGTGTAAACCAAATGCTCTGAACCAACTGAGCTAAGCGCCCCAATTTTGATTATTGGTCTGCAAATATAAAGTTTCTCTCCAAATTCCAAACGATTCTAAAACATATTTTATGCATTAAATAATACTTCTTTGGTTTCCATTCAAAAAAGCAAGAATGATCACTCCTCAACCCCTTGAAAAAAAGCGAGTAACTCTGCCACTGTAAAGTTGCTACCACAGATGAGAATCAGATCATCGGGGGTGGCTTTAGCGTTGGCTTTTTCATAGGCAGCGTTCAAACTTTCAAAATAGTTTAGGGTGTGAGGAACCTTATCCAAATGGATTTTTAGGGCTTTTAAGGGATAGGCTCTTGGGAGCTTGGGTGTGCTTAAATAATATTGAGCCTCCACAGGCAACAGCTCGAACAATGCGCGGATATCTCGTCCCGCAACAAAGCCCATCACCAAATGTAAGCTCGCATAATTCTCCGTTTTCAATTGTTGAATTACCCATTCAAAGCCCTCTTTGTTGTGCACCACATCCAACACGACTCGGGGGTGGGTGGAAACTTGCTGCCAACGCCCCAACAAACCCGTATTGGCAACCACATGACGCAAGCCGTTTTGGAGGATGTTTTTTGAAATTTTTGGTAAATCCAATACTTCCACCGCCTTGGCTACTGTTCGAATATTTTCAATTTGATAGTTTCCCTTAAGATCTGATTCAAAAATGTCTCCCTGAGTCTCTGCGAAGTATAAAGGTGCCTTTTTTTGAATCGCCATGGCAGTAAAAACCGGTGTCGTTTCTTTTTGCTTTTTTCCCACTACTACAGGGACTTCGGTTTTGATAATTCCCGCTTTTTCAGCGGCGATTTCTGCTAAAGTAGTCCCTAAAAATTCGGTGTGATCCAGACCAATATTGGTAATCACCGATAGTAACGGATGAATGATATTGGTGGCATCCAATCGTCCTCCCAAGCCTACTTCAATGACCGCTATATCAACTTTTTGAGCAGCAAAATAGGCGAATGCCATTGCAACCGTCATTTCAAAAAAGGAACATTTGTTGGCTTCAAAAAAAGCCTGATGTTGTTGCACAAAAGCAACCACTGCTGCCTTCGGCATCATTTGACCATTTAACTTAATACGCTCTCTAAAGTCTAATAAATGCGGTGAAGTATATAATCCCACGCGATAGCCTGCTTCCTGCAAGACGGAAGCCATCATGTGCGAAGTAGACCCCTTTCCATTGGTTCCTGCAATATGAATGGAAGGAAAATCCTTTTGAGGCTGTCCCAAATAATCCATCAAAGCAAACATCGCCTCCAATCCGGGACGATAGGCAGCACCTCCTTGACGTTGATACATTGGAAGCTGCTCATAGAGCCAGGCTAAGGTTGCTGAATAATCTTTCAAGTTTATTCTCCCAATTTAAATTGAATCACCACAAATCCCACTTGTTTGCTGGGTGCATTGGTATCCGGATACCATTTGTGGAGCAGAGCGGTTCGTTTGGCAGGGTCGAGCAGGCAGGGATGAGTGTTGGTTGTCCCTTTCACTCCGGGTACAGCTTCCACCACTTGTCCTTGTTGATTCACTGTTATTCGAACTACAACCGTCCCTTCTTGATTACAGTCTTGAACTACTTTTCCATTGCTTTGAAGGTTTCTTCCGTTCAGTCCAAAACCCGAACTACGCCCCCCCAAACCCGGATTGCTATAATAACTTGTTGCATATGGATTGCCTTCCACGTTCCCCTTATCTCCCGCTGTGGCGTCTGTTCCCTCACCGGCAACCACCTCTGTGTCTTGTTTTTTATCTTTAATTAAATTGGACAAAACATTTTTGGTAGCTTCCGAAATCTTAGGTTGTTCTTTTACCGGTGGTGCGGTTTCTTCTTCTACTACTTTTTTAGCAGGAACGGGTTCCGGAGTTACTTCTTTTTCTTGGGGAAGTTCCACAGGTGAATCCTCTTGAGTGAGTACTTTAGGGGTCTGTGCGGGCTGAGGAGTCACCTTTGTTTCTTTCACTTCGGGTTGCTCGTTCACGGCTTTCACGGGGGTTTCTTTGGCTGCCAGAGGTTGTTTCGGTTGCACAGGTCCGCTTCCCTGAGATGAAGTTCCAAAGTTTACCTCCATTCCATAGCTGATGGGAGGATCTAAGTATTTTAATCCCAAAACAAAAAACAACAACAAAAGCAACAAACCAAAAAGGGTGGTGATTACTGCTGATTTCCTTTTGTGTGTGGAATCTAAAATTTTCATGTCAGAGACAAAAATTATATTAATTATTTTGCGTCAACCGCTAAAACGACCTTTATCCCGTTGTTATTGGCAATGTTCATTACATACACCATCTGTTCTATCGCCACTTTTTTATCGGCGCGTAATACAATGGAAGGAATCGCCATTTGCGACACCTTTTGTAGTAGTCTATTTTTAAAACTGGATTTTGTCACCAACTGTTCGTCAATAAAAAATTGATTGGAAGCATTGATGGAAACTGCCACCGTATTTCTGTTTTCGGTCTTTCCGTCCGCCTGTGGCAATTTTACATCAATCGTATTTAATTGCTTGGCCAAAGTAGAGGCAATCATAAAAAAGATGAGGAGCAAAAAAACAATGTCTGTCATTGAAGACATGTTAAATTCTGGACTGATCTTATTTCTTCCGTTGAGTTTCATCTTAGGCGGGTTCGTTAAGTAAGTCTAAAAATTCGAGACTGGTAGATTCCATTTGATACACTGCTTTGCTGGTTTTAACCACCAAATGGTTGTAGGTGATATAGGCAATGATCCCAACGATAAGACCTGCTACGGTAGTGGTCATGGCTGTGTAAAGTCCGTTGGCCAATAGCTGCATATCGATATTACCACCCGCATTAGAAATTTCAAAAATGGATAAAATCATTCCGATTACCGTTCCTAAAAATCCTAGCATGGGAGCTGCCCCGGCTATTGTTGCTAATACACTCACATTTTTTTCTAATTTATACACTTCTAAGCGTCCCGCATTTTCAATGGCCGTATTGATGTCTTCCAAAGGACGACCAATTCTGGAAATTCCTTTAGAAACCAAACGCGCTACCGGCAAATTCTCAGACAAACAAAGTTGCTGAGCGGAATCAATTTTTCCACCACTCACAAAAATTCGAATTTGAGACATAAAGTTGGGATTCACTTTCACCGCTGCACGAATGGCAAAAAGACGTTCAAAATAAATGTAAACCACAACCAAAGAGAGCACAAACAACAAGCCAATAATCAACTGTCCCCCCAAACCTCCATTTTGAATTAACTCCAAAAGGGATAGTGTTTTTTCAGTTTGAATAGGGGGTGAATCTTGGATACTAGTGAGGGTTAAAAGCATAATCAACGATTTATGATTGAAACGTTGAAAATACTAAAAAATTACCCGTTCTATCCAAAAATATCACGGAGTAAAACAAATGTTAGGAATCCACCTATAAAGCCAAGAAAGGCCAACCAAGAGATTTTTTTCAAATACCAGAAAAAATCAATTTTTTCCATTCCCATGGCAACCACCCCTGCTGCAGAACCAATAATCAAAATACTCCCTCCGGTACCGGCAGAATAGGCAATGAGATGCCAAATATGATCATCAATACCATTGGAAAACATACCAATACTGGCTGCTACCAAGGGCACGTTGTCAATCACAGCCGAGCCCACTCCAAGTAGTGCTACAACGATATCCGAATTGGGAATGGTGGAATTTAAATTTTCGGCAAAGTGGAAAAGCATCCCCAGAGATTCAAGTGCGGCAACGGCTAGCAATATTCCCAAAAAGAAAAGTATACTCGGCAATTCAATTTTTGAAAGCGATTTGTGCAACGGACTGGAAGTCGCGTGCGCATCACTTTCTTCGTCTATGGAACTGATGTTGATTTTTGCTTTACTGAATATTTCTGCAAAAATAGAAACCACCGCCAAAGAAAGCATCATTCCTACATAAGGAGGTAAATGCGTAATGGTTTTAAAGATGGGTACAAAGATTATGGCCGTAAGTCCCAAATACAAAATTGCTGCACCTCTTTTGTGCGTTACTACGTTCAAGGTATCTTCCTCTAAATTTTTTATTTCTCCTTTGAAAGCAGGAAGGAAAGAGGCAATTAAAACAGGCACTGCCAAGCACACCAAACTGGGTAAGAAAACATATCCAATCAATTTACCAGTTGTTACTTTTTTAGCAATCCACAACATGGTGGTTGTCACATCGCCGATAGGCGACCAAGCCCCGCCAGCATTGGCGGAAATGATTATTAAACCGGCAAACCACAAACGGGTTTCCCGATCGTTGATCACTTTTTGCAGTATCGTAATCAAGACGATGGTGGCGGTAAGGTTGTCGATAATGGCAGAAAGGATAAAAGCCAAAATTGAAAAGATAACCAACAAGCCTCTTTTACTTTTGGTTCGTATGAATTTTTTTATGGATAGGAATCCGTTAAAATAATCTATAATCTCAACAATGGTCATCGCGCCCAAGAGGAAAATGATGATTTCTGCGGTTTTCCCCAGATGATGAAGCAGTATTTCTTCCAGATGTGTAGGCTCCAATTCTTTTAAATCCGTATTCACCTCAAAGACCTGCAGATGCCCCAAAGAAATAATCGCCCACATGAGTGCCATCATTGCTAAAGCAGGAATTAACTTGTCTACTTTTAGGTTGTGTTCAAGGGTGATGGCCAGATATCCGAGTACAAAAAGTACTACTATCAATGTTTCCATAAGAGGTGATTTAGTTTAAATTCAATGGCTAAAAATATTAAAATTATTTTCAGAAGCCTCATTTCAGGGCGAAAATAATACTCCCGAACTGTGATCGAACTTGCAACCGGTAACACTTGAGAGGCAATTTATCTCATTTTCTAAACGCAAAACGCCGAGCAATCCAAAAATTAAAGCTTCCTTAAATTCCACCAACTCCACCTCCGGAATTTGAAATTTGGCGTCCGATTTTTCTGCTATACATTCCATCAGAAAAACATTCCAAGCCCCCCCTCCGGTCACTAAAATTTTTTTCCCTGAAGTTCCGTGTCGCGCAATTTGATGGGCAATGTGTTTGGTGTAGGTATGAAGCAAGTCTTGAATAGGATTTGCTGCGAAATCCACCAATAACGGCTGAATTTTTTCTTGCACCCATTCGATCCCCAAAGATTTTGGAGGGTTGAGATTATAAAATTCTAATTTTTGCAAAGCATCAAACAATTCAGGAATGAACTTCCCTGCACGCGCATTTTCCCCGTCTCGATCAAAAGAAAAACCCAACTGCTCCGCCAAAGGATTGAGCACAGTATTCACTGCACAAATATCATAGGCGATCGTTTTCCCATTTTCGGTTAAAGAAATATTGGCAAAACCGCCCAAATTCAGACAGCCGTCATAAGCTTGAAACAAATAGCGATCTCCAATGGGAACCAAGGGTGCACCTTGTCCCCCCAACTGCACATCGGCGACCCGAAAATCACAGACCACCAAACAATTCAAGCTTTTGGCCAAGTGGGCTTGATTTCCAATTTGGAAGGTAATTCCCCGGTCGGGTTGATGGAGTACGGTATGACCATGAGAACATACGGCATCCAAATTATGGAGTTGATGTTTTTGGGTAAAATCATGGATGACTTCCGCTAGATAATCGGTGTAGGTATCATTAAGCTGTTGGAGTTCCGTACTGTTTAATCCTTGAGCCTCCCCAAGTTTTATTTTCCATGCTTGTGGATAAGCAATGGTTTCCGCTGCTTGAATTTGATACTTCCACTGCTTGGTTTTTTCAAAATTAACTGCCACCAAATCGATCCCGTCCAAAGAGGTTCCTGACATAACACCAAGCACATAATATTGCGTCATTATTTGTACTTTTTTCAAAGCTAAATTACATTTAAAATAAGGGATTTGTTAAGGTTTTAATAATTTTTGGATAAAATGATTAATAATAATTCATTAATACGCTTACAAACTTAAAATTCTATAAATCCCTTTTTTTTCAAGAGCATTGCCTCCTTCACTAGCATTAAGATTCCTAATTTTGTAGTCCTTAAAAAAAATTATTTTTATGTTGCCAGCAAAACAAGGACTTTATAACCCTGAAAATGAACACGATAACTGTGGAGCAGGTTTTATTTGTAGCCTCCAGGGTAAAAAGACAAATGACATCATTCACAAGGCCCTTGACATCCTCGACAAACTGGAACATCGTGGAGCCGTGAGCTCCGATGGAAAAACGGGAGATGGAGCGGGAATTTTGATTGAAATTCCACATTCTTTTATGGTGGCACAATGTGATTTTCAACTCCCTGCTGCCCACGAATATGCCGTGGGAATGGTGTTTTTACCCAAAAAAGAAAATCAACGTAATTATTGTATCGGCGTCTTCGAATCCGAAATCAAAAAACAAGGGTTAACACTACTCGGCTGGCGAAAAGTTCCTGTAGATCCAACCGTGGTAGGGTCTATTGCAAAACAAACTGAGCCCCACATCATGCAGGCTTTTATCGGTCGCGGCGAAACACCGCTTACCGATCAAGAGTTTAATATCAAGCTTTTTATTGCAAGAAAAATTAGTGAGCACACCATCGGAGCATCCAAACTTTCTGAGGCTTCCTATTTTTATCTCCCCAGTTTGTCCACCCACACCATCATCTACAAAGGACTTTTGATTCCCGAAGACATCAAAGGATATTACAAAGACCTTTCCCATCCCGATGTGGTAACTCGTTTGGCACTGGTGCATCAAAGGTTTTCTACCAACACCTTCCCTACTTGGGATTTGGCGCAGCCCTTCCGCTATATGTGCCACAATGGTGAAATCAATACTTTTAAAGGAAATATCAGTCGCATGCAAGCCCGTGAAGAGCTGTTGAAAAGTGATCTTTTTGGTGACGACATTAAAGAAATTTTACCCATCATTTTACCCGGCAAATCCGATTCTTCCTCTATGGATATGGTTGCTGAATTGCTCTTGGCAACAGGAAGATCACTTCCGGAAGTAATGATGATGATGGTTCCAGAAGCCTGGGAAAAACATGCTTCTATGGACGAAAACAAAAAGGCTTTCTACGAATACAGTTCTTGTATCATGGAGCCTTGGGACGGTCCCGCTTCCATTCCGTTTACGGATGGGAAATACCTCGGTGCCTTGTTGGATCGCAACGGTTTACGCCCTTCACGGTATTCCGTAACCAAAGACGGCTATGTGGTGATGTCCTCAGAAACTGGAGTTTTGGACATTGCTCCCGAAAACATTGAACGCCACGGTCGTTTAGAGCCCGGAAAAATGTTCTTGGTCAATATGGATGAAGGACGCATTATTGAAGATGATGAAATTAAAAAAGAAGTCACTTCGCAACACCCCTACCGAACTTGGCTGGATAAAAATCTAGTTGCTTTGAAAGAGGTGCCCTACACTGGCAATGCCACCCCAACAGAAAAAGAGGATTTTGAAACACGTTTGAGAATTTTTGGTTATACCCAAGAAGATCTCAAAACCATCATCACTCCAATGACCCTGGAAGGCAAAGAAGCCATCGGCTCCATGGGTACCGATACGCCTTTGGCGGTGCTTTCTGACCGACCTCAATTGTTGTACAATTATTTCAAACAATTATTTGCGCAGGTTACCAACCCTCCTTTGGATGGGATTCGAGAAGAAATTGTAACCGACACCAGTTTATCGATTGGGAGCGACTACAATATTTTTGAGCAATCAGAAAACCACGCCAAAAAATTACGCATTCAAAACCCCGTCATTTCCAACGAAGATGTCGATAAAATAAAAAATCTCGATTTGGAAGATTTTAAATCGGCCTCCATTTCTTCGTTGTATGAAATTTCAACGGGATTAAATGGCTTGGAAAGTGCCTTAGAAGAAATGATTAAAGAGGTTGTCCGTGCTTTGGATCAAGGCGCCAATATCATCATCTTGTCCGATCGCGGGGTGAATGCCCAAATGGCTCCCATACCCATGGTATTGGCCTGTGCGCATGTACATAATGCGTTGAAAAAACTTAAAAAACGATCTCGTTTTGGAATCGTAATCGAATCTGCAGAACCTCGGGAGCCGCATCATTTTTCATTGTTGTTTGGCTATGGCGCAAGTGCTATCAACCCCTATATGATTAATGAAATCATCAAACATCAATCGGAAACCGGGGTCATTCCACTTGCCGCGGACAAGGCCATTGAGAATTTTAACAAAGCCATAGCGAAGGGAATTGTTAAGGTGATGAACAAAATTGGTATTTCAACTTTGCATTCGTATAGAGGAGCTCAAATTTTTGAAGCATTGGGATTGTCTCAAAAAGTAATCGATCGCTTTTTCTGCAATACCGCAACGCGAATTGAAGGCATTGGACTTTACGAAATTGAACGTGAAATCTCTATTCGACATAGCAAAGCTTATTTGCACGAATCCAATTTGGGATTGCCGCTTGAAATTGGTGGGGACTATCGCTGGCGTAGAGATGGTGAAGCCCATGCGGTCAACCCCAATACTATAGCAACTTTACAACAGGCCGTTCGACAAAACAAACCCGAAAGTTATAATGCTTTTGCGAAAATGATTAACGATCAAAACGAAAAGTTGATGACCATTCGAGGCTTGTTTGAATTTTCAAGTTTTGATCCAATTCCATTGGATCAGGTTGAACCTTGGACTGAAATCGTGAAGCGATTTAAAACCGGTGCCATGTCATTGGGCTCCATCAGTCAAGAAGCGCATGAAAATTTGGCCATTGCAATGAATCGTATCGGAGCGAAAAGCAACTCCGGCGAAGGGGGTGAAGACCCCAGACGATTCCAACCCGATATGCAAGGGAATTGGAGAAACAGTGCCATCAAGCAAGTAGCCTCCGGACGTTTTGGCGTATCCAGCTACTATTTGAGCTCGGCCAAAGAAATTCAAATTAAAATGGCTCAAGGAGCCAAACCCGGAGAAGGTGGACAATTGCCCGGTCCAAAGGTCAATCCGTATATTGCCTCGGTACGAAATTCAACCCCTTATGTTGGCTTGATTTCTCCACCTCCGCACCACGACATCTACTCCATTGAGGATTTAGCACAATTGATTTTTGACCTTAAAAACGCCAACAGAGCAGCGCGCATCAATGTCAAACTTGTTTCTGAAGTGGGAGTAGGTACGATTGCCGCTGGAGTTGCAAAAGCAAAAGCAGATGTTATTTTAGTTTCGGGTTATGACGGTGGAACAGGAGCTTCTCCCCTCACCTCCTTAAAACACGCCGGTCTTCCTTGGGAATTGGGAATTGCTGAAGCACAACAAACTTTAGTGATGAACAACCTGAGAAGTCGTATTGTTTTGGAGTGTGACGGACAACTTAAAACGGGACGCGATGTTGCCATCGCCTGTTTGTTGGGTGCCGAGGAATTTGGTTTCTCCACCGCGCCATTGATTGCCTCTGGCTGTATTATGATGCGTGCTTGTCACCTGAACACTTGTCCCGTGGGTATTGCAACACAAGATCCCGAGTTACGCAAAAACTTTAAAGGAAAACCTGAGCACGTTATCAATTATATGTATTTCGTTGCAGAGGAGTTGAGAAATATTATGGCAGAACTTGGATTCCGTACCATCAACGAAATGGTGGGTCAAGTGCAGAAACTCAATATGAAAAAGGCCATAGACCATTACAAATCACAAGGTATTGATCTGTCCAAAATCCTCTACAAACCTGAGGTTCCTTCAAGCTTTGGAGTTTATAACACCACCCAACAGGACCATCAGCTCGAAAAAGTTTTAGATTTTCAAATTTTAAAACAAGCGCATCCTTCTGTATATAGAAAAGAAGCGCAACATCTTGAATTTAGAATAAAAAATACCGATCGAACTGTAGGAGCCATCCTCAGCAATGAGATTTCTAAAATTCACGGGGGTGAAGGTCTTCCAGAAGATACGCTCAGCTTAAAATTTAATGGAACCGCCGGACAGAGTTTTGGAGCATTTTCTACCAAAGGACTTTTTATGAAAGTGGTTGGTACCGCCAACGACTATTTTGGAAAAGGACTTTCCGGTGCGAAGCTGATAGCGCAAGTGCCTGAAAAAGCCACTTTTGTTCCCGAAGATAATGTTATCGTAGGAAACGTAGCCCTCTATGGAGCTACTGCCGGAGCAGCCTATATCAATGGAATCGCAGGGGAACGCTTTTGTGTTCGAAATTCGGGAGCCACCGCTGTAGTTGAAGGTATTGGAGATCACGGTTGTGAGTATATGACCGGAGGTATTGCATTGATTTTAGGAACTTTTGGAAGAAATTTTGCCGCTGGAATGAGTGGTGGAATCGCTTATTTATACAATGAGAAAGGAGTATTTGATGAAAAGAAATTCAATCTGGAAATGGTAGCCCTAGAAGATCCCGATGAAAAGGATTTAGCAACCATTGAAAGACTCCTCAACAATCATTTGGACTACACAAAAAGCCCCAAGGCAGCAGCTATCTTAAAAGACTGGCCTGCCAATACCCAACATTTTATTAAGGTGATGCCCACCGATTACAAAAGAGCTTTGGCACTTATGGCGGAGGAGGCAAAAGCCGAACAAAAAACAGTTTAAGACATGGGAAAATTAAAAGGATTTATGGAATACGATCGTATCAAAGAAGCTGCGATTGATCCCAAAGAACGCATTCAAAACTATAAAGAATTTACCGTTGCGCCAGATACGGAAAAGCTTCAAGAACAAGGGGCACGTTGTATGGATTGTGGTGTTCCATTTTGTCACAGTGGGTGTCCGTTGGGAAATTTAATCCCCGATTTTAACGACGCTGTCTATAAAGGCGAATGGGAACGCGCACTGGGCATACTGCATGCGACCAATAATTTTCCAGAATTTACGGGAAGATTGTGCCCAGCACCTTGCGAGGAAGCTTGTGTATTGGGAATTGTCAATCCTCCGGTATCCATTGAATTGATTGAGAAATATATCGTAGAACGCGGTTTTACAGAGGGATGGATCAAACCTCAATTACCTGCCCAACGCACTGGGAAAAAAGTAGCTATTATTGGTTCAGGACCTGCGGGATTGGCCGCTGCTCAGCAACTCAATAGAGCCGGGCATACGGTAACGGTCTATGAAAGAAGTAATAAAATTGGAGGATTACTGCGCTATGGTATTCCCGATTTTAAAATGGAAAAAAATGTCATCGATCGCCGCTTGGAGATTTTAGAGGCGGAAGGCATTCAGTTTGAATGTAATGTGGAAGTGGGTACAACCCTCACGGCGACCGCCTTGGAAGCCGAATTTGACGCAGTTCTTCTTGCCACCGGAGCCACTATAAAAAGACCATTGCCGATCCCCGGAGCCGATTTGGAGGGTGTGGTGCAAGCGATGGATTTTCTGCCACACAACAACGAAGTGGTGGACGGTCAACACGAAAGAGCAGCCCACTACAATGCCAAAGACAGAAATGTGATTGTAATTGGAGGAGGAGACACCGGTTCGGATTGTATTGGAACCTCCAACCGTCACGGTGCCAGAAGTGTGACCAATTTTGAGATATTACCCAAACCATCGGAAGCAAGAACGGAAGATCATCCTTGGCCCTATTGGCCTTTCAAACTCAAAACTTCCTCTTCCCATGAAGAAGGAAGCCATCGGGAATGGAGCATCTTGACCAAGGAGTTTGTAGGCGATAAAAACGGAAAATTGGTCGGCTTAAAAACGGTAGAAGTGAAATGGAAAAAAGTTCCGGGTGAACGTCCGCAACTGATTGAAAAGCCAGAATCTCTAAAAGAATGGCCCTGCGAATTGGCACTTCTTGCCCTTGGATTTACAGGTCCCGACAAAAGCTTGCCGGAACAATTTGGATTGTCTTTTGACGAGCGCGGTAATGTGAAAGGAGAACAAGAGTATCAAACCAACAAACCCCATGTGTTTGCAGCAGGAGATGCGCGAAGAGGGCAATCCCTCATCGTGTGGGCCATCTCTGAAGGGCGAGAAGCAGCACATCAAATTGATCGTTTTTTGGTGGGAAAATCGAATTTACCACAAAAAAACAAAGCCGGTGATTTGGCAACGGTCTAATAAATTCTTGCTTTAGTATCGAATCCTCACTTTTAAAGTGGGGATTTTTTGGTTATTTTTATATCCCCACACGATAAAAAAGGGTAGAAATAAACCCACTATAGGGGGAAGAGAAATATTTTTTTTACTTTAGACCTAGAATCAAATCTTACAACCTAAAATGAATGCCCAAAATGTTTCCACTCCCTACTTTTCAATCCTAAAACTTTTATTACAGCAAACAAAAAAGGGGTTTTTCCTTTAAAAAAACCAATTCCTTTTTTTGTCATACAATCAATTATAAATTCAAATTTTATTAACCTTAAATTTTAACCCATGAGTAAATTCGATGAAAACTTAAAAACCTATTTGAACGAATGTAAAAAACTGAACATCCCTGTGGATGAAGATTTACTTTCAAAAGTTGCTAAAGGTCTTGGTCCCGCCATCTATAATGATGACGCCAACAAGGTGTCCGGATCGGATAAGTCTGAATTGGAAACCGTTAAGAAAAATTTCCTAATCAATAAATTGGGATTGAAAGACAGTCCGGAATTGGATTCCGCCATTGACCAAGTAATGGAGCAAATGGGGAAATCCAACAGAAATAAATACAGAGCTATTGTATACTATTTGCTGGTCGTGAAGTTTAAAAAACAAAACATTTACAACTAGTACACGATGGATATTTCAGGACTACTAGAAGAACATAGTGACGAGCTTGTTGATTTGATTAAAAATCAATTAAACTTGAATAGTGATGAAGTGGATCGAACCCTTAAAAGTACTCAGGAAGCCGTGGGAGAAACCGTATTGAGCGAAGTCCAAAAAAACGGCTTGGGAACTTTGTTAAACCTTTTCTCCGATGATGATAATTCGGAAGATTCGAACTCCATTTTAAAGGATTTGGGAAGTCAGTTACTCAAATCGTTGCTGTCTAATGGTATTAGTAAAAGCAAAGCGCAAGGAATTAAAGAACTTGTACTGCCCTTTATCATCAAGCTCATTTCTTCCAAAGTGGGCGGAAAATCCGATTTACTTTCCGGATTACTCGGAAATAATGGGGGATTGGCCTCCGATTTATTAAAAAAATTATTTTAACCTTAAATTTTATCCTATGGCAATTTTAAAAGTAATTGAAATTTTAGCAAACTCTCATAAAAGTTGGGAAGATGCGGCACAGAATGCAGTAAAAGAAGCTTCCAAAACCGTAAAAAACATCTCCTCTGTAAATGTTAACAATTTTAGCATCACAGTGAAAGATGGAAAAGTGGATGAATACCGCGTGAATGTTAAAGTCACTTTTTTTGTAGATAATAAATAGTACTTAATATTTATTCTCGGTTTTATGAAAACTGTTTGAATAAATTGAGTGTATAAATTTCTATTGTTTTATGATTAAAAACCCCCTCATTGGGGTTTTTTAATCCTTTTTTCAATTGATCATTAG
>JABISF010000034.1 GCA_018699935.1 Flavobacteriaceae bacterium
AAAAAGAAGATTTATCCCGTTGTGTACTGAAGGCGGGACTTGAACCCGCACGAACATTACTGCTCATTGGATTTTAAGTCCAACGTGTCTACCAATTCCACCACTTCAGCTTGGACTAAAAAAGAGCGAAAGACGGGATTTGAACCCGCGACCCTCACCTTGGCAAGGTGATGCTCTACCCCTGAGCTACTTTCGCATTCTTATTTCAATCTCTCTGGAGCGACCCTCATCCGCCTTTGGCGGATTATGCGCTACCCCTGAGCTACTTTTACGATAGGCAGGCAAATGTAAACATAAATTTATAATTTCTAAAATACATTGCCCTCGGTTTTTGAGAAATTATTTCTGCAGTTTGCGTTTAATTTCATTCAATTGCAAAAGGGCTTCAACGGGAGTGAGCGTGTCAATATCCAATTGCTGAATGGCATCACGGATGGATTCCAACAAAGGATCATCCAAATTAAAAAACTGCAACTGCAATCCGGAATTTTTCTCCCCTGTTTTTAAATCTTTCCCATGAGCAGCTTCCAACTGCTTGAGCTTGTTCTTGGCCGATTGCAATACATGCTGGGGCATTCCTGCCATTTTGGCTACATGAATTCCAAAACTGTGGGCGCTACCACCAGCCACCAACTTGCGCAAAAACAACACCTGATCTTTGGATTCCTTCACCGCCACATTAAAATTTTTAATCCTTGGATAGCTCCGTGACATTTCGTTGAGCTCGTGATAATGGGTTGCAAAAAGCACTTTGGGGCGATACGGATGTTCATGCAAATATTCTGCTATGGCCCATGCGATAGAGATTCCGTCGTAGGTACTTGTTCCCCGTCCAATTTCATCCAATAACACCAAACTGTTTTCGCTGATATTATTGAGTATAGAAGCGGTTTCGTTCATTTCCACCATAAAGGTAGAGGCACCCATCGAAATATTATCACTCGCACCCACACGAGTAAAAATTTTGTCAACCACGCCCAAAGTGGCAGCGGTGGCAGGAACATAACTCCCCATTTGAGCCAGTAAACAGATCAGTGCTGTTTGGCGTAATAAGGCTGATTTTCCGGACATATTGGGCCCCGTAATCATGATGATTTGCTGCTTTTCGCGATCCAATTCCAAATCGTTAGAAATATAGGGCGTTCCCAAGGGCAATTGTTGCTCAATCACCGGATGCCGCCCCCCTTTGATACTGAGGCTGGTGGTCGTTATAAGTTTCGGAGCACAATAGGAGTGCTTTTGAGCGAGCTGTGCAAAACAGGCCAAAACATCCAGTTGTGCCACCCCGTAGGCATTGGACTTAAGGACTTCCAATTGGCTTTGCAGACTTCCTAGTAAATCTTGAAATAATTGCTGTTCCAATGTAGCAATCTGATCCGCCGCCGTTAATATTTTTACTTCAAACGCTTTTAGCTCTTCGGTGATATACCGCTCGGCATTGACCAGCGTTTGCTTGCGAATCCAATCTTCGGGCACCTTGTCTTTGTGGGTATTACGAACTTCGATATAATAACCAAATACGTTGTTGAAGGCTATTTTTAGGGAGGGAATTTGAGAGCGTTCGGTCTCCCGTTCCAAAAGGGCATTCAAATGACCTTTGGTGTTTTGTTGCAGCTGGCGCAACTCGTCTAAAGTTTCAGAAAACCCCTCGGCGATGACCTTTCCTTTGCTAACCAAAACCGGTGCCTCTGGATGCAGAGTTTTTTCTAAAATTTCAATCAAAGGGGACGCCTCCTGCATTTTTCCCAAAAACATTTTTAAGGCAGTATGGCTGGACGCCTTAATAGCCACTTTCCACGGTTCCAATTCTCGCAGGGAATGCTGCAATTGTACCAAAGCTCTTGGACTGATTTTCTCCGTGGCAATTTTCGCCATAATCCGTTCCAAGTCCACCATACGGGATAGGGTTTCTCGAGTATTTTGGTGGAGGGTTGTGTCGGCTAAAAAAGCCGCGATGGCTAAATGCCGCTGTTCGATATGTTTTTTTTCTTTAAGGGGAAATGCCAACCAACGCCGGAGCAAACGACCGCCCATAGCGGTTTTGGTTTGATCCAAAACGTCTATAAGAGCAACTCCCTCAGGATGAGTGGGTTGAAACAATTCTAAATTGCGTACCGTAAACCGATCCATCCAAACATAGGCATCGTGTACAATGGGTTGAATTCGAGTGATGTGCTTGCATTGGTGGTGTTGTGTATCCGACAAATAGTGTAGCACCGCTCCGGCGGCGCTGCAGCCCGCAGTCATGTCCTGAACACCAAAACCAGCAAGCGTTTTGGTTTGAAATTGTTGGGTCAACTTTTCCAAAGCAGTGGAAGATTCAAAAGCCCAATCTTCCATAAAAAAACAATGATATTGCGTTCCAAACTGCTCTAAAAACTTTTTCTTTTGCGGTTTGGGCACCAATAACTCACTGGGAGCAAAACTTTGCAGCAACTGATCCATTTCCTCTGCACTGCCTTGGGCACACCAAAAATCTCCCGTGGAGATGTCCAAAAAGGAAGCCCCAATCGGGTTCCCCAACTGTATGGCTCCCAAATAGTTGTGCTTTTTCTGATCCAACACATCATCATTTAAAGACACACCGGGAGTAACCAATTCGGTCACCCCGCGTTTGACAATGGTCTTGGTGAGTTTTGGATCTTCCAACTGATCGCAAATGGCCACCCGACATCCGGCACGAACCAACTTGGGCAAATAGGTGTTGAGCGAATGGTGCGGAAAACCTGCCAAAGCCGTTTCACTTGTACTTCCTGCGCCGCGTTTGGTAAGGATAATTCCCAAAATTGAAGCGGCTTTGACAGCGTCCGAACCAAAGGTTTCATAAAAATCTCCAACACGAAACAATAACAAAGCATCCGGATACTTTGCCTTGATCTGGTTGTATTGTTTCATTAATGGAGTTTCCTTTGCCGTTTTTGCCAAAATTTTCGTTTTTACGAATGTAATTATTATTTAAAAGAAAGTAGAAAGGCTTTCAAAAACAAAGATGCAAATAGCTTTAGAAAAATTAGAGTATGTACTTTTGTTTTTTGTTAAAAGTTATGCGCAAACTCAAAAATCAAGAATTGGATCGGATTTCTCCGGAAGCATTTATTGCTGCAGAAAAAACACCACTGATTTTAATTTTGGACAATATTCGGAGTTTAAACAATATCGGTTCCGTCTTTCGGACGGCGGATGCTTTTTTGGTTGAAAAAATCTACCTCTGCGGAATCACGGCGCAACCCCCACATAAAGACATTCACAAAACAGCCTTGGGTGCTACCGAAACCGTCGTTTGGGAATATGTGGCCGATACCACAGCTTTGGTTCAAAAGCTGTTGGAGGAACAGGTGGTGGTCATTGCCATAGAACAAGTCGAAGGGGCTCAATCCTTAGAAACTTTTCAACCCCTGCCCCAACAACGCTATGCTTTTGTTTTGGGAAATGAAGTTAAAGGGGTTGCCCAATCCGTCATCAATACCGCCCAAAAAGCTATTGAAATTCCTCAATTCGGCACCAAACATTCGCTCAACATTAGTGTTGCCGCAGGACTGGTGGTGTGGGATTTTTTTGCTAAGTATTTAAAGTTAAAATAACGCGCATTAAAAGTTGATCCAAAGCCTTTGGATCCTTTTCAAAATCTGAATTAGTCGTATCACAGCGAACCACCGGAAAGTGCTGTGGTGCTGCCAAAAAAGTTTCGTACTGCTGGGCAATTCGATCCAAATAATCGGCTTCAATATTTTTCTCTGCCGTTCGCGCTCGAAGTGCAATACGATCTAGGAGGACCGTTGTAGGAGCCTCCAAAAAAAGTAATAAATCTGGATGTTTGTAAGTCGCTATTCCCTTTTGATAGGCTTCCATAAAGGAATCCATAGCTCCTCCTTTCAGGTTTTGCTGGGCAAACACAGCGGATTTGTAGAGCGTATAATCTGAAACGCCTTTTCCCTCTGGCTGGGTCTTCCAAAAATCTTGTCCTTGAATGATACGATCTTTTAAGAAAAAAGTTTCTACGGCAACCGCATAAGTTTGCGCATCTTCATAAAATTTTTCGAGATAGGGGTTTTCTAGAAAAGATTCTAATAAAATCGGCACCTGATAGCGTTTTGCCAGCAATTGAGCCAGCGTGGTTTTTCCAGCACCGATATTTCCTTCTATGGCAATGAACGGATAACGATCAAAAAGGGAGGATGTCCAATGGGAAAAAGGCAGTTGATGAACGGTTGAGGCATCCGCACTGGAATCGCGCAACTGCTGCATGTTTTTGCCCCAGCGAGGATGCACATAGTCTGAAGCTATTTCCGCCATGGGATATAACACAAAATTCCGTTTTTCAATCTGCGGATGGGGAAGGGTCAAAACGGTATCTTCAAAAACCAAATCGTCGTAAAACAACACATCCAAATCCATGGTCCGGGCTTCGTAGGTTTTAGAAGAGGATCGGTTTCTTCCCAAATGCTGCTCAATCTGTACCAATTTTTCAAATACTTCATGGGGCGAAGCATGACTCTCTATCCCAACGCAGGCATTGTAAAACGGAGCACTCTCAAATCCCCAAGCGGGTGTTTCATAAAGTGATGAAAGTGCAAAATAACCCTCAAAGTTTTGAACCAACAAGCGCAGTGCTTTTAGCATCAACGTCAAACGATCGCCTTGATTGCTCCCCAAAGAAAGATAAATCCGATGTTTTCCGGACATGTGCTTTAAATTTTGACAAAGCTACAAAACACTATATTTGCAGAGGGTATAAAATCAAAAGGATGCTTTTGTCTTTTGTGATTTCAAACCATCGTTTACTATGGATGCACAACAACGAGCTCTGGCTCAAAAAATATATCTTTATCTCGCTGCCCTCTTCATCACCTCCTTGGTGGTCTCGAACTTAATTTTTCAAAAGTTTTTCTATTGGTATCCTTTGGGGTGGGAATTGTTTGGTAGCCCTTTGTTTGAATTATCTGTTGGGATACTCCCCTATCCAATCACGTTTTTAATTACGGATTTAATCTCGGAAATTTATGGGAAAAAGAAGGCCAATACGGTGGTGATTGCCGGGATTTTTGCCTCGTTTTTTTCTATGGGTATTTTGTGGCTTTCCAATGTGGTGCCTGCCTTACCCAACTCCCCCATTGACAACGCTACCTTTTCGAAAGTTTTTTCGCTCTCTCCCATTGCAGTATTGGCTTCTATGTTGGCTTATTTAAGTGCACAATTTATCGATATCAAAATATATCATTTTTGGAAAAACCTCACCCAAGGAAGATTGCTGTGGTTGCGGAATAATTTTTCCACCTTTAGCTCGCAATTCATCGACACCTTTTTGGTGATTAGTTTGTTGAGCCTTTTTGGAGTATTGAAATGGGAATATTTTTGGGGATTAGTCTTGTCTGGATTTGTATTCAAAGTGCTTATTGCCGCCTTGGACACCCCTATCCTCTATCTTTTGGTCTCTATTTTTAGAAAAAAATTCCAATTAAAAATTAACGAAGAAATTGACTTTTAACCCTATGGAAAATAACGTTGAACCCGTTCGCCTAAACAAATATTTAAGTGAAATTGGACATTGCTCCCGTCGTGCAGCAGACAAACTTATTGAAAGTGGGAGGGTGTATGTGAACGGTGAAAAAGTTGTGATGGGGCAAAAAGTTGCGCCCTCCGACCGTATCGAAATTGATGGAATCCCGATTGAGAGCACCAATGAAAAAAACGTTTATCTAGCGTTTCATAAGCCCGTTGGTATTGTTTGTACCACCGATACGCATGTCGAAAAAGACAATATCATCGACTTCATCAACTATCCCACTCGAATTTTTCCCATTGGTCGATTGGATAAACCCAGCGAGGGTTTAATTCTGATGACCAACGATGGAGACATTGTCAATAAAATTTTAAGAGCCCGAAACGAACACGAAAAAGAATATCAGGTTACGGTCAACAAGCCTGTTACTGCTGAATTCATTCAACAAATGTCCGAAGGGATTCCCGTTTTGGACACTGTCACGCGAAAATGCTATGTGGAACAAACCCATAAAAAAGAATTTAAAATCATCCTGACTCAGGGGTTGAATCGACAAATCCGACGTATGTGCGAATATTTGGACTATCGGGTGGTAAAATTGAAGCGGGTGCGCATCATGAACATCAAACTCGATGTAAAAGTGGGACAATACCGAGACCTCACCAAAGCAGAATTGAAAGAGTTACAACGCCGGTTGGCTTCCTCCGGCAAACATTTTTAAAACACGCGCTAAATCTGCTCCAAAGCTACGACCATACCCTCGTTGGAACGAACATTGAACACAGTCTGGTCTTCAAAAATCAGGTATTGACCTTTGATACCCACCAATTTTCCTTGATATTCAGGATTTTTTTCCAAGTTTAAACTGACTACTTTTTCGGGATATTGCAAAACGGGAAAGTGAAGTTGCGTAATGCTTTGTTCTTGGTGCACAATATAGGGTTTCAATTCTTTGGGTAAATGATCGATGGCTTTATTCCGTGCGGCTTCCCATGCAATAGGTTCATTTTCATTTTGCAGCATTTTCCGCCAGTTGGTTTTGTCCGAAAAATGGTCTTTTAGTGCCACCTCTCCCACTCCGGCCAAATAGCGATTGGGGACTTCCAAAAGTGACATGGCTTGGTCGGCACCTTGATCAATCCAACGGGTGGGCAATTGTTTTTTTCGTGTCACGCCCACTTTTAAATGACTACTCAATGCCAAATAAACAATGTGCGGTTGCAACTGCATTTCTTTTTCGTAATCCAAATCTCGATCAGCTTCTCCCAAATGGGCTTTACTCAATTCCGGGCGCATAATCCAGTCGCCAGCAGCAGGTGTTTCATAAAAACAAGATTGACAAAAACCTTGTCTGAAAATAGGTTTTTCCAATTGACAATTCAAACAACAACTTCCTAAATAACTCATTTTCAATTCTTTTCCCAACAATTGATTCATATGAATAAAGCCGTCCTCCATCGATAGAAAATAGGAAATGGGTTGTCCGTTTTCGGTTATCATTTTTTTTAATGTTCCGCGATACATACTTAGGAATTAGAATTAGTATTTTTACCACCCAAAGATAATGATTCTTATGCCGATACCGCTTTTCAATTCTGTGGCTTCTTGGTTTCTGAAAAAGAGAATCCATCAAATGGAACTGTTCATGAAGTACCCCAATGAAGTCCAAAAAGAATTATTACACCAGCTGTTGGACAAAGCCCAAAAAACAAACCTTGGGCGTTTGTATGACTTTAAAAGTATTTCCAATTACGAAACTTTTAAAGCACAAGTACCCTTGGTAGCGTATGAAGACATTGAACCTCAAATAGAGCGTTGTAGAAAAGGGGAGCAAAATATTTTTTGGCCGACACCCATCAAGTGGTTTGCCAAATCGAGTGGCACGACCAATGCCAAAAGTAAATTTATTCCAGTGAGTACGGAAGCTCTAGAAAATTGCCATTACAAGGCTGGCAAAGACATGCTTTCATTGTATTTCAACAATAACGAGGATTCCCAAATGTTAGCTGGAAAATGTTTGCGCTTGGGAGGAAGCAAAGAATTATATCAAGAAAACAACAGTTATTTTGGCGACCTTTCCGCCATCATCATCGACAATCTTCCTTTTTGGGCAGAACTCAGTAGTACTCCCAGTCAAAAAGTTTCCCTCATGGGCGAATGGGAAGCCAAAATGAAAGCCATAGTGGAAGAAACCCTCCCTCAAAAAGTAACCAATCTGGCAGGGGTGCCGTCTTGGATGCTGGTACTCTTGGAAAAAGTTTTGGAACATACACAAAAGGACAATATTTTGGAAGTGTGGCCGGAAGTAGAAGTTTATTTTCACGGCGGGGTTAATTTTAAACCCTATTTGAGCCAATACGAAAAACTGTTTCCCAAACCCGGTTTTCAATTTTATCAAATTTACAATGCCTCCGAAGGCTTTTTTGGAATACAAGATCGCAATGGAGCCCAAGACATGTTGTTGATGTTGGACTACGGTATTTTTTACGAATTTATTCCCTATGATCCGCAAAACGAATGGGATGAAGAAAATATCATTCCTCTGGCAGAGGTAAAATTAAATGTGAATTATGCCATGGTGATCACCACCAACGCAGGACTGTGGCGGTATAAAATTGGGGATACCATTCGTTTTACCAATTTAGCACCTTATCGTATCCAAGTGACCGGAAGAACCAAGCATTTTATCAATGTTTTTGGGGAAGAACTGATCATCGACAATGCTGAAAAAGCACTTGCCAAAGTCGCCCATCAAACCTTGAGTATCGTCATCGACTTTACTGCGGCTCCCATATTTATGGAAAAAGGGAAAAAAGGAGCGCACGAATGGATTATTGAGTTTAAAAAAGCCCCTTCGGATTTTGCTGAATTTTGTCGTTTGTTGGATCTCGCCCTTCAAGAACAAAACTCCGACTACGAAGCCAAACGATATAAAAATTTGACTCTTGAAGCTCCAGTGATTCATCAGGCAAAAAAAGGGTTGTTTTACGACTGGTTGGCAACTAAAAACAAATTGGGCGGACAGCACAAAGTTCCCCGTCTGTCCAATCATCGAAAATTGTTGGAAGAATTATTGCTCAGAAATGTTTAGGATACCACTTTTAACTTCGGAATCTCAATCACAGACAATTTTTGCTCTACATAAGCTTTGCTGACCTTTAAGCTTTCCTCGCCCGAATGGGGCAATTCAAACATGGCATCGTTGAGAACCGCCTCGCACAAAGAGCGTAAGCCCCGAGCACCCAGCTTGTATTCGAGTGCTTTGTCCACGATATAATCCAAAGCCCCAGAAGTGAATTGCAAGGCAATACCATCCATTTCGAACAAACGCTCGTATTGTTTGATGAGTGCGTTTTTGGGTTGGGTTAATATCTCTCTCAAAGTTTCTCGATCCAAAGGATTCATATGGGTCAAAACAGGAAGGCGCCCGATGATCTCAGGGATCAATCCATAAGAACGGACATCTCTTGGAGTGATGTATTGGAGTAAATTTTCTTTGCTCACATTGCGCAATTCAGAAGCTGTTTTAAAACCAATAGCTTGCAAATTAAGTCTTTTGTTGATGTGATTGTTGATCCCGTCAAAAGCACCTCCGGCTATAAAAAGTATGTTGGAGGTGTCCACCTCGATAAATTTTTGATCGGGGTGTTTTCTTCCTCCTTTGGGCGGAACATTTACAACCGTTCCCTCCAAAAGTTTCAACAAGGCCTGTTGAACCCCCTCTCCGGACACATCGCGAGTGATGGAAGGGTTGTCACTTTTACGAGCAATTTTATCTATTTCGTCAATAAATATAATCCCCTGTTGCGCGCGATCCACATCGTAGTCAGCGGCTTGCAACAAACGGGTCAATATGCTTTCCACATCTTCACCCACATAACCGGCTTCGGTCAAAACAGTCGCATCAACAATAGACAACGGAACATTGAGTAGCCGTGCAATCGTTTGTGCCAAAAGCGTTTTTCCAGTTCCTGTAGGACCCACCAAAAGCACATTGCTTTTTTGTATTTCAACCGTATTATCTGACTGTGCCTGAATCAATCGCTTATAATGATTGTAGACCGCTACAGAAAGTACTTTTTTGGCCATGTCTTGACCGATGACATAGGTATCCAAAAACGCCTTGATTTCTTTGGGCGGTTTGAGCTCTACATCATATTTGGTGGTTTCCGTTTCTCCGGACTCTTCTTGAACAATGCCATGTGCCTGAATAATACATCGATCACAAATATGTGCATCTAAACCCGCAATCAACAATTGTGTTTGCGGTTTGGAACGTCCACAAAAGGAACAATTTAATTCAGACTTGCTCATGGAAATTGGGTTTTATTTGGCGTCTTTTTGTAAAACCTCATCCACCATCCCGTAGGCTTTGGCTTCTTCAGCTTTCATCCAATAGTCGCGGTCACTATCGTCGTGTACTTTTTCCATCGATTGGCCAGAATGGTTGGAAATGATTTGATACAACTCGGTTTTGAGTTTCCCAATTTCTCGGGCGGTAATTTCAATATCCGAAGCCTGTCCTTGTGCACCTCCCAGCGGTTGGTGAATCATCACTCGGGCGTGGGGCAATGCGGCGCGCTTTCCTTTCTGACCAGCGCACAATAACACGGCTCCCATCGAAGCTGCAATTCCCGTACAGATGGTTGCCACATCAGGAGTGACAAATTGCATGGTGTCGTAGATGCCCAAACCGGCATAGACACTTCCTCCGGGGGAATTGATATACATTTGAATGTCACGAGTGGCATCTGCGCTCTGTAAAAACAAAAGCTGCGCTTGGATGACATTGGCGACCGTATCGTCAATTTGGGTTCCCAAAAACATGATACGATCCATCATCAATCGAGAAAACACATCCATCTGTGCCACATTCAACTGACGCTCTTCAATGATGTAAGGCGTCATGCTACTCACGATTTTATCGTAATACATCGCATTGATACCGTGGTGCTGGGTGGCGTATTTTTTAAATTCTTTTCCGTAATCCATGTTTAATTTTTTTTAAAAATAGGGAATTTATCAAGCTTTGCCATAGGCTTCTTTTACAAAGGTGTCAAAACTTACTTTTTTTACTTTAAGCGGTGCTTCTGCCTTGAAAAAATTTAACATTTTAGAGGTCATCAATTGATCGGATATTCTTCGGGATTCCTCTGGATTTTGAAGAATGTTTCCAACGATCCCATCCAATTGCTCCTGTTCGGGTTGCTGCCCGTATTGCATCATTTGGTTACGCACCAAATCGGCCGTAAAATCTTTTAATTCCTCAAAATTGAGTTCCAACTTATTGTCTTCAATAATTTTCCCTTCGATCAGTTGGTAACGAATTCCTTTTTCGGAGCGGTCGTATTCTGCTATAGCCTCTTCCGCACTCAAGGTTTCTTTTCCTGAAGTCTGCATCCACTTTTTAAGGAAATCGGCAGGAAGATCGAATTTGGTTTTTTCTACCAAACATTCAGTCACATCGTTGAGCAATTTTTGGTCAGATTGAGAAACAAATTGTTGCTCCATTCCTTCTTTAACCTTGAGACGTAATTCTTTTTCGGAAGTCACGGTTCCAGCCTCGTATAATTTGTCAAACAACTCTTGATTGAGTTCTGCCAATACACGTTGATTGACTTCTTTCAAGCTAACTTCCAAAGTACCTTTTAAATCTGCCAACGCAGCGTCCTCCAATTTCAAAATTTTCTTCACCGTAGCATCATCTTGAAACAAACCCTTTATATCTAGTGTGAGGGTATCGCTGGTGGTGGCTGCTTTCAGCGCAGTAATTGCTTTTTTAGCCTTAATATCTGCCAAGGTAAAGTTGGCGATGGTGTCTATTTCTAAATCAGTATTGACAAATTGAGCGGTAATTTCAAAATCCTTATTGGGGTGCGCTTGGGAAACCAATTTTCCATATTGTTTTCGGATATACGTAAGCTGCTCGTCAATCATTTTATCGCTGGCTTCAATCTGATGTTGGATTACCTTTTTGAGTACGTCCATACGCACCTCAAATTGAGGGGCAATTCCCAGTTCAAAATCAAACTGCATTTGGTCTGCTTTCCAATCAAATGCTTCATTGGGAGCTTTGGGCAAGGGATTTCCTAACAAATCAATTTTTTCTTCGCGCAAATAGGTCTCCAGTTGTTCACGGAGGATTTTGTTGACTTCATCAGCAGTAACTGCCGTTTCGTACTGTTTTTTGATCATTCCCATCGGCACGTGTCCTTTGCGAAATCCCGGTATGTTGGCGTTTTTTCGATAGTCGTTTAAAACACGTGCTACTTTATCGCCAAAATCTTTTCGATCTAGTGAAATGTTAATAACGGCATTCAGGGCATCAATATCTGTTCTGGTAATGTTCATTAGTATTGGAAATTTAGGGCGCAAAAGTACAATATTTTATACGCTTCAACAAGTATAATCAGCAAATCAAAAGCTAGGGTGCTGAATTATTTTAATTTTTTATATCCCCCACAAAATGTAAGAAAACCATTTCCAGTCCAATTCTAGCTTACGCTATAATGGAGTTTTGATTCTTCATTTAAGGTAAACTTCCATAAAATCGTGATAAAAACAAAAAATTGAAAAAAGGATGTTAAAATAATTTTATATTTGCAGCCCGGAATTAATAATCCGTGGATCGGGAATCCACACAAATTAATATGTTATGCCAGTAAAAATAAGACTTCAAAGACACGGTAAAAAAGGAAAACCTTTTTATTGGGTTGTTGCCGCAGATGCACGCGCCAAAAGAGATGGGCGTTTTTTAGAAAAATTAGGAACGTACAATCCCAACACCAATCCTGCCACTGTGGACATTAAAGTGGACGAAACGGTAAAATGGCTAGAAAACGGTGCACAACCAACAGATACGGCCAAAACACTGCTTTCTTACAAAGGAATTTTGTTGAAACACCACTTGAATGGTGGAGTCAGAAAAGGCGCATTGACGGAAGAACAAGCAGCGAAAAAATTCGAAGCTTGGTTGGAAGAAAAAAATGCCAAAATTCAATCGAAAAAAGATTCGTTGAAGGATGAGGATGCCACTGCTAGAGCTCATCGTCTTGCTGCTGAAAAAGAAGTGAACAGCAAACGAGAAGAAGCTGCCGCTGCTGCCGTAGCCGAAATTGCTGCTGCCGAAGCTGCTGCACAAGCCGAAGCGGAAGCTGTTACCGAGGAAGCTGCTGTTGAAGAAACTGCTGCTGTTGAAGAAACTCCTGCTGTTGAAGAAACTCCTGCTGTTGAAGAAACTCCTGCTGTTGAAGAAGTTGTTGCGGAAGCAACGGCTGCTCCTGCTGAGGAAGAAAGCGCAACAGAGGCTAAAGAAGACGACGCTAAAGAAGCATAGTCTTTTATCATGCTAAAAGAAGCCTGTTTTTACCTCGGTACCATCGTTGGGAAATACAGCTTTAAAGGAGAAGTCCTCGTCAAAGTGGACAGCGACACTCCCGAATTATACACCACATTGGAATCCGTCTTTGTAGAGCAATCTACAGGACTGGTTCCTTTTTTTATTGAAAAATGTCAGCTTCACAAATCTGCGCTATTGCGTATTGCTTTTGAAGATGTTAGCTCTGAAGCCATCGCCAATACGCTCCTTAAAAAGGATTTGTATTTACCCTTGGAGTTACTGCCTAAATTATCCGGCAATCGGTTTTATTATCACGAAGTCATCGGTTTTTCCGTCTATGACGGCGAAGCGCTTTTGGGAAGTATCAGCAGTGTCCAAGATCAAGGAAGTCAAGATTTGTTTGAAATTGATCAAGCGGGAAAAACCATACTGGTTCCGGTACATGATGATTTCATCAAAAAACTCGACCGCAATTCAAAAAGTATTCACCTCAACCTACCTGAGGGTTTTTTAGATTTGTTTGAATAAACGTTATTCTTAGAAGTAGAGTACAAATCCAAAAGAAGGTAAAGGAACACTGTTTTCCTCCTCTGCACTAACTTGAACTAAATTTTGCGGAGTTATAATCACTCCTTCGGAATCACGCGCCAATCCATAACTGGGAGGGCTGGGATTGGGTTGTGCCAAAAAGTTTTGTATTTCAAAATAAAAATTAAAAGAGGTTTTCTTAAAATTCCATTTTTTATCAATGCGAAGATCAGCGATGCTAAAAGGGGTCAAGGTCAAATCGCCCAAACGGTCATAATCTAAAATAATTTCTGGATAGGCCGCCAACGAAGCCACCGTATCCACAGGAACATAAGGCGTGCTTCCGGCATAACGCCAACGCGTACTCAACTCCCAATTTTTAGGCAATTTATAACCTCCTGTAAAAGACATGAGCTGTCGACTGTCCCAAACCGAAGGGCGGGTTTTTCCATCCAGTCCGCTAAATTCACTTTTAAAATAGGTGTAGGCAAAAATCCCGTAGAAGCGTTTGCTCAACTTTTGTTGAAACAAAACTTCCACCCCTCGACTGCTTCCTGCTCCGGTAGAAACAATCGCTTCATTTCCAAAAACCTCAAATCCACCGCCCTTGTTGGCCAAAGAAACTCCATCGATAAGGGAAATGGGATAGCGATCGTACTGCTTGATAAAACCCTCCACAGTAAATCGGGAAGTGGGAGATAAATTGTACTCCAATCCACTCACAAAATGATCACTTTGGGTGTATGCTGCGTCTTGATTTACAAATTCACCACGCTGGTTTTGGAAGCCCAGTGTAGTGTAGGTTGGGATTTTATAATAACGCCCCAAAGAGGCATTCAGTTTCCATTTTTTATCCGTTGTCAAAGCATAAGAAAACGATAGTCGGGGAGAAATATTGTTTGCCAAATTAGCGCCTTTGGAAAAACTATCCGCATCGGTACGGAGGCCAAACGAAAAATTCAACCGCTCGTTTAAAAAATCCCGAGTTCCTTTCAAATGAAATCCGTATTTTAAAAAGGAAAGTGTGGTATCATAGGCAATATTGTAATAAGGAATGACAGTGGCATTGCTGTAGTTGGATTGTTGCAAATTAAAGCCCACCGACCATTTCCAAAAATCAGTGAAATGGGTGGTTTGATAACGCAGCTTGGTTTCCCATTCGTAGGCATCATTTTGAAAACTCAACCCTTCTTTTTGAACATTGTCGTCGAAGCGGGACACAACGTTCTGCAAACGATTGGAACTTAAGGCTGTGGTCATATAGCCTTTTCCGCTTTTGTAATTTCTTTTCCAAGAAAGCCCCACGGCCGTACTGCGTTGGTCGATGATGGGCACCTGATCCAAAGTGGCTTGTTGCTCGGCATCAAAACTGTCGGGGGCCTTGACCGAAAAATCGTCAATGGCACCGATCCCCAAAAAAGTAAGGCTGTTGTAGGCATCTATTTCATGTTTGATTTTCCATTGATAGTCCCAATAATCGGGGCGTATGGGCAAACCAATCAACTCAAAAAGAAATTGTAAATAACTCCGCCGCGCCGAAAAAAGAAAAGTGGTTTTTGCGGGTTTACTTTTATCTTTTCGAAACATAGGCCCTTCCAAAGTAATCCCAGCTTCGGAGGCGCCCAAACGGAAATTTCCACCAAAGGAGTTGGCATCGCCCTCCCGTTGTTCAAAAGACAACACTCCAGACAGCGCGTTGTCATATTCGGCACCAAAGGCAGAGCTGGCCAAGGTGACCTCTCTGACAAAAGAAACGTTGACCATCCCCACCGGACCTCCGGCACTGCCCTGGGTACTAAAATGGTTGATGTTGGGAATTTCAATACCGTCCAAATAATAAACCGTTTCATTGGGAGCTCCCCCGCGTATGATGATGTCGTTTCGGAAGCCGCCAATGGAAGGAGAAATTCCCGGTAAGCTTTGCACCACCTTCGTAATGTCGTTGTTTCCCCCCGGATAGGTTTCAATTTCTACCGCCGAAAAAGTTTGGGTGGACAAGGGAGTTTCTTTGGTGGTGCGGAATGGACTTTGACGGACTACAACTTCGTCCAAAAGATCGGAAGCTTCTGCCAGTTCAAAATACAAAGGAGCGTTTCCCACCGATTTGACAATGACATTAAAAAGCGTTTGGGTTTCAAAACCTAAATAACTCACCGAAATATTATAGGACAAGGGAGGTATATTTTCAATGGTAAAATATCCTTCCAAATCGGTCACTACGCCCAAAGTTGTACCGTCTATCACGACCGTGGCACCCTCCAAGGGAAACTGACTTTGCGCATCCATTACCCTTCCGCTGATCGCTCCTGTATTTTGCGCCCAAAGCACAGAAAAGCTCAGAAAAGTGAAAAGAAAAAACAGTTTTTTGTAAACCCCTTGCCGCCCTTGTAGTAAATTCATTTTAATAAATTATTTGTACAAAAATAAGATATTTAAAAATCGGATAAAACATTTTGTTTAATTTTTTTGTTTATTAGTTAAACATTTTTATTAATTTTGAAACATGATAGAACAACGAAGAGATTTTTTAAGAAAAGCCTGTGCACCTGTAGTGATGACCGTTTTGGGGATACCCATGATCGAGGCTTGTAGTACAGAAGAGGTCGAAGACAGTGCCATGGGAGCTACCCCATTGACCCCATCCGAACCCTTAATACTAAACATTAGCGAAGGGGATTTGTCCGCGTTGAAAACCGTAGGCGGGTGGATCAACTACACCGCCAAAGACCTTTTGATGGTTCGTATTGACCAAGCAACGATTCGAGTGTTTAACAATCGTTGTCCGCATCAAGGGGCAAGAGACCAATGGACTTTTGATGGAAGTTCATTTACGTGTACCAATCACAACAATTCTTATGAAAACAGCTGCTCCGGCCAGCTCCAATGCTACAATGCTTCTTTGGATGGTGATGTACTGACCATCACTCCTTAAGGTTGTTTCTTTTTCGCAGACTTGCGTTCTAATTTGCGCTGTTCCTTTTCCTGCTGCGTTTTTAACGACTCTCTTTGTTCGAGTTCCTTGGTCTCTTGATTCAATTGATACTGTTCGCGAAGCTCCAATACTTCTTCCCCCGTCAATTTTTCTTGATCGGACGCTTGCAGCGAAACATCATCCACCTTAAAATTGGCATAACGGGTTTGTTTTCGCATAATCTCCCGTGCCGCCTTTAAATTATAATACAGCCCCGGATCGATCATTTTGTTGGCAACATAGTGTTCTTTCTTTGCTTTATCCCAACGGACAAAAATAAATCCTCCTGTGACCGAATCCAGCGTAACACGATAGACTCGGGCATTGTTCGCCAAGGTTTGATAAATCACTATCTTTTCTGGGACATAACCCGCATTGTACAACAATTCTGACACAAAAGCCTGTTGCCCTTCCAAAGAAGGATCTTTGGCAATGTCCTCATAATACACTTCATCGGTATTATTTTCTTGACCCATGAGTGGAAGGTTCGGTAGTACCAAGATCAGAAATAGGAGTCTAAACTTCAACAGGGGTTGGTTGTTCATTGCTTTTTGAAAAAAAGTAAATGACCATAACATCTCCCAAAATGTATAAAATCTCTGATTCAAGATTGTAAAACGAGTCATCAAAATAAAAATATTTATAAGCACTAAACAAATTGGAAAGTAAGAAACAAATCGCTCCTAAAAAAATGGGAAGCCGATCTTTTTTGGGATGGTTGATAAAAAAAACAAAAGAAATAGTACAAAAAAATAGTATCACTATTGCGTGTATTATTTCAATAAAAACTTCGAATACAAGTAATGAATAAATATCTTGGAAAATAACAAAACAATAGGAACCAAAAAGAATAAATCCCAAAAAGTATGACGGTAAAAGATGTGTTTTGATTTTCTTAAAAATTAAATAGGTATAGACAAAAAAGGATAGGGAAGGAATTAAAATTCCTAAATAGAAAAACACATTATTGTAAGCTTCAAATTGGGTGAGAACCCCATAGCTCGACAACAATAAAGCTAACAAAATTAAGGGTTTAAATTTACTTACTCTAGAGCCATAAAAATAAACCAACACCAAATCAACCAATGGTCTAGAAACAACCCTAATAATTGGGATGTTTATTTCAATAAAAACTAAATCGCAAACAGCAATTACAAGGAGTAAGCCAAGAGAAAGGTTTTTGTGAAATGTCATGAACCTTATTCTTCATAGTTTCCGATTTAAAATCTAATAAAATTATAGAGGATAAATAATAGACCGATACTGTATGTAAGTATTATTGGGAAGGTGATTTTGTCGGCATGAAAATAGTATTTGTTATAGGTCAGCATGACATCACGAATGGAAAAAACCAAGACACCAAAAAACAGGAAAAACCGATCCCAATTTGGACTTTGAAAAAAAAACATAATGGAAAGACACCCGAGATAACTGATCGTCAAACCATAGATCACCGCATAAAGCTTCATATCTTCCAAGTGAGGAAAAATATTCATTAAGAAAATAAGGAGATAGGAACCATACAAAACAGCTCCCATAAGAAACTCTCGAAGGGAAAAGTCCTTATGTTGTTCCTTGAAAGCAGCAATAAAAAAAACTTGCATGACCAAATAACTGGATACACTGAGCTTTCTGAACAGTAGTTTGGCATCAAATATTAATAGAATATCTCCCAGCCATGCAAAAAATAATGCCAATACTACGTACTTATTGACTTCAGATACCGACGAGCAATACCACAAAAGGGCAGCAGGAATAATGAAAGAACGGGATACTATTGCGATGGAATTGGGGCAGAACGCATTTACTAAAGTTACGCCCAAAGCAACTAAAAAAAATAAGGCTAAATAACTATACTTAGGAAGACAAAACATAGGGCAAGACGTTTCAAAATGAACTAGTAATTAAAGATTAACTGTAAATGAAAATTGCGTCCTTTTTCGAAGGAATAATACCGCAGACGGTTCAGATAATCAATGTAGGCAGTGTTGAAAATATTGTTTCCCATCATTCGCACGATGAAATTTTTCGAGTGTAATTTACCTAAAAAAATACTAATATCCATAGAAAAAAGTTGATAGCCCTTGGGGGGGGTACTTAAATCAATCTGTTGGGTTTGTATTTGCCCGTTCACAAGGAGCGGAAAATCAAAACGATCGTCGGGAAAACGATGCTGTTGGGCAACCCACAAATGGGACAAACGCCATTCCCATTTTTGGTTGGGAGTCACTGCCACCAATTGCGTTTTGGAGTTGAAGGGAGGAATACTAATTAAAGGGGTTTGGGAGTTTAAATCTTGTGCATGGATATAAGCGGTATCGTTGGTCAACCGAAAATGTTTATTGAATTGCCATTCGATGGAAGTATCTCCTCCAAAAATTCGGGTATCCGTAGCTTCGTACTTCCAAACCGGAAAAGCACCCCGCACGGTTTGTATCAGTCCTTGAGGAGCAATGAAAATAAAGTCGGTCGTATAGGCAAAATAGGGCGCAATATTCCAACGAAATGTGTTTTTATCCCGACCGACATCAAAAATCAACTTGTGCGAAATCTCTTTATTCAATCGTAAATTCCCGTATTCAACGGTTGCCAACGAATGATGCAAACCATCACTAAAAAGCTCTGAGGCGTTGGGTGCGCGTTGGGTATGGACGTATGAAAATCGATTCGAAATTTCTTTCTCTTTTGAGATCAATAGGAGGCCCGCATGGGCCGCAGTGGTTAGAAAACGCTTTTCGATATTCGCCAACAACTGACTGGACAAATCAAGCACCACCGATTGGGCATAGTCTTGGTCGTAGCCTTGATCCAACCAATCGGAGCGATTGTAATATTTTTGAGCATCCCAAAGTTGGACGTCCAAACGAATTCCAGCATTCACCGCAAGTTGATTGTTGGGCTTGTAGGTACTCACAAAATAGGAGCCCGCCTGATATTTTAGATAATCGGGGATGAGTCGTTTTACACCGGTGGCAGGATCGGAAAAATTGTCTTGCAACACTGCATTCAATCCCGCTTCAAAACTCCAATTCATTCCCTCTTTCCAAGCGATGCTAGCATTCCAGCTATGGGTTTTAAGCATCATATCAATGGCGGGTAAATCACTCAAGCCGGAACGCCGAATGTCAAATTCCTGCCGATTGTTGGTTTGGAAACTGTAATCCAAATTGATTTTGGTAGTGGTAGTAAGACGAAAATAGCCCGACGCATATAGGTTTTGGTGAAATCCTTCTTGCTTGGGTGCTCCAATAGCATATGAAAATGGAGCCGTTCGAAGCGGCACGGGAGCCTCCAAGGCATTGAGCAAATCCTCCAAATTTCCAATGTGGGAAGCTCTGAGAATTCCTTGGGTGTTTTGATAGCGAGAAAAGCCTATTTCCCAACCGCTGTTAAAACGATGTAAGCCCAATCGCATTGAAAGATTGGCGGCTTTTAAACCTGTATTTAATAGTTCGTAATCCGGAGCATGGAAATCGCCAAACTGCTGATAACTCCCCTGAAATTTCATAAAAAAACCACTGACATAGGCTCGAGTCAATTGGGTGGCAACATTGCCTCCACGACCATTGGTCGCTGCATTCATCAACGAACGACCGTAGAGGGTGTCTTTGACAGGAATACTAAAAGGACTCAACAAAATGGTACCACCGGCGGTGTCACCCCCGTACTTTAGTGCCGCCGCTCCTTTGATCAGTTGTATACTTTCAAAAGCATTGATGTCCAAGGAGGGCGCATGATCGGCACCCCATTCTTGATCCTGCAAGCGAATGCCATTGTTGACGATCCCCACCCGACTGCCAAACATTCCGTGAATGATGGGCTTGGCAATGGCATTCCCCGTTTTTAGGGTGGAAACGCCAGAAATACGCTCCAAGGCGGTGGCCAAACTTTCGCCGCTGCTCCGCTCCATATCCGCTCCTTCAATTTGGAATTGCTGGACACTTTCAGAGAGCTCTTTTTTCCGATGATCCACTACCACAATTTCATCCAAACTATTGATGTGATGCTCCAAATCGATGTTGAAATAAAAATGGGAATTTAGAGCAATGGATTTGGTTTGAGTTTCGCAAGCCACATGGGAGATTTGAAGTGTGATTTTTCCCGCACATAAATTTCTAATAAAATAATTTCCGTCTTCATCGGATTGCGCAAACTTCCCCTCTTGATTGGTCATAACCAAAGCGTCCACGATGGGCGTTCCATCGTGAAGATCGGTGATTTTTCCACTCAATGTAAATCCACACTGTTGCCCCGAGAGGCTTTGGGCTATGAAAAAGAACATCAGCGTTCCTCCCCTTACAAACATTGTTTTGATTTTGTTGATGCAGAAAAACATTGGGATCAAAAAGCTAGAAATTAAAGCCTTATTTGAAAAGGAAAATCGGCGGACACATCGGTTTCACCCCCAAAATCAGTTCGGCTTTGACCGGATTTGGAGGTGGGCAAATGAATCAGATAGATCCGAACCTGTCCACTGCTTGCTTCCGTCCCCGTACTCCATATACTGGTCAAATACAAGGGATTATTCTCACTATCCACCGTGTCAGAACTTGAGGTTGAAAGACTGATTGCATTCCCTGTAAATTCATAAAAAACTTGATGATCGTCAGCTTCGGCTACAATATCCGCAGTAATCGTTTGGGGGTTGGTAGGATCACTTTCATTTAAAAAATTGACGGAAACGGTATATTTTGTATTGGCCTTTAAGACAATGGGATCCACGCTGGCTTGATTGGAAACTGCTGGATTTAAAAACCAACGTACGGATTGCGATGCACCGGTTTCATCTATCAAGTTCAAAACCACAGTGGTAATGACTTCTTCTTCATTGACAAGTTCGGGCATTTCTTTTTCGCAAGAAATTTGAAAAATTAGGATCGAAAACACTATAAAAATTGGCTTTCGAATTAAAAGTAAAATTGATTTCATTATTAGGTTTAATTTAATGGAACAAAAAAAGGCAGCAACGCCATGTCACCATAAGCCTTTTCTAAACAAAAATTTAAACCCAAACGGGAGGAGCGCGAGATGATTTTGTTTTATCAATGGGCGACAACCAAAGCGTGGAAACGAGTGCCAACAATTGAAACGTATCCAAAACCATAGACTTCGTCTCAACGTTGGTAAAATGTTCCAAAGCAGGCTGGAAACAATAATCCAAAAGATCATTGTGCGCCTTTTTTTGGTGAAGATGCGTGCTGGTCAAATGACATTTGACCACATCTGCATGTTCTTGGTAGGCATGCACCAATTTCAATCCGTAGGGCAACAGCAAAATGATGGTAAACACCATTGCTTGTAGCCACTGCCTCAAAATTGAAAAACGGTTTCGATGCATTATTTTAGAGTAACTCTTTGATTTTTATGTTTTTAAAAGAGATAATTCCCGGGTGATCTTGCAAACAAATTGCGCCGGTTGGATATTTCCCAAAGCCTTCCCAGCCTTTGAATTTACTGTTCTCTACATCCGTTTCCCATTTTGGACCATGCAATTCAAATCGGTTGATCTCTACTCCATTTTGCACCACCACTGCCTCGTTGTCGTTGTGGTTGATGGTGATGTGAAAAGTGTTCCACTCCCCTGCCGGTTTGGTCACATCAACGGTGGGAGCATAAATATCGTAAAGGGAGCCGGCGGAATGTTTGATTTCATCGGGGTTTCCTTTGTCTACCATGGGGTCAAGGACTTGGATTTCAGGCCCTGTTTGGAAGGGATAACTGTAGTTACTGTCTTCCTGAACACCCCACATAAATCCACTATTGGCACCGGGAGAAACCCTCCAATCAAATTGAATTTCAAAATTGGTGTATTGTTTATCGGACAACAAACTTTTATCACCATTGCCTTCTACCTTTTCTGAGTCAAAAGTAAAGACATCTCCTTCTACGGTCCACCCTTTCTTAGTGCCATCGTTTTGAAAAATATGCCAGCCTTCAAAAGTTCCGGGGACAATCAAATTTTCCCAATCGTTGGATACTTCCTCGGAAGGAGCTGTTGTTGTGCTGTTTTTTTTAGGGGTATTTTGGCAACTCCAAAAGGTTGCGGATAGCATCAAAGAAAAAAATAAAGTTCGCATAGCTGTAGATTTTATCCAAAATTAAGAAACTAAGTCATATAAGCCTTCGCAATTGTAAAAATAAACAAAAATTCTACACCCGCATTTCTGGGACTTCCTCGGGAATTATGAGCTTTCCGGCCGTAGCAGCTTTTATTTGAGCAACACTCACCCCGGGCGCACGTTCACACAACAAAAAGCCTTCGGGCTGAATTTCTAGTACGGCCAATTCTGTCACAATTTTTTTTACACAAGCCACTCCCGTAAGGGGAAGCGAACACTTGGGAAGCAATTTTGAATCGCCTTGGCGATTGGTATGCATCATGGCCACGATAATATTTTCGGCAGAAGCCACCAAGTCCATCGCCCCGCCCATGCCTTTGACCATTTTACCCGGAATTTTCCAGTTGGCAATATCTCCTTTTTCAGAAACTTCCATGGCTCCCAATATGGTCAAATCCACATGTTTGCCTCGGATCATTCCAAAACTCATGGCGGAATCAAAAAAACTGGCTCCCGGCAAACTGGTGATGGTTTGCTTTCCAGCGTTGATCAAATCAGCATCTTCTTGTCCAGCAACGGGAAATGGTCCCATGCCCAATATTCCGTTTTCACTTTGAAACTCAACGGCTATATTTTCTGGGATATAATTGGCGACTAGAGTGGGAATACCAATACCCAAATTCACATAAAATCCATCTTGAATTTCCTGAGCAATGCGTTGTGCAATTCCGTTTTTATCCAATGCCATAATTCCTAATTTTGAACCGTGCGTTGTTCAATTCGTTTTTCAAAATTCACTCCTTGAAAGATTCGATCGACCAATATACCCGGAATGTGAATTTGATTGGGATCCAGTGCCCCGGCGGGAAGTAATTCTTCAACTTCTACTACTGTAATTTTAGCAGCACCGCACATCAGCGGATTAAAATTTCGGGCAGTCCCTTTAAAAATAAGATTGCCTGCCACATCTCCTTTCCAAGCTTTCACAAAAGCAAAATCTGCCTGAAAAGCGGTTTCCATCACATGGGGTTTTCCATTAAAAATTCGGGTTTCTTTTCCTTCCGCCACTTCTGTTCCATATCCGGCAGGAGTAAAAAAAGCAGGAATCCCAGCTTGTGCTGCGCGGCATTTTTCGGCCAAAGTCCCTTGAGGAGTCAACTCCACTTCTAATTCTCCGGAGAGCATTTGCCGTTCAAACTCTGCATTTTCACCAACATAGGAGGAAATCATTTTTTTTACTTGTTTTTGCTGTAATAATAATCCCAAACCAAAGTCGTCAACCCCCGCATTGTTGGAAATACAACAAAGGTTTTTAGGATTCAACCGAACCAATTCCTGTATTGCATTTTCGGGTATTCCGCATAAACCAAAGCCTCCAAACATGAGTGTCATCCCATCAGAAACGTCCGCCACCGCTGCTGTTACCGTTGCTACCGTTTTGTCGATCATGATTGATTTTTACAAGCGTGCTTTAAGTTTTTCGATCAATTGAGGGACTACCTCAAAGGCATCACCCACCACACCATAGTCCGCTGCCTTAAAGAAAGGAGCCTCCGGATCGATATTGATAACGACTTTTACTTTGGAAGCACTAACGCCCGCCAAATGTTGTATGGCTCCCGAAACGCCGATGGCGATATACAAATTGGAAGCCACCGGTTTTCCGGTTTGTCCAACATGCTCGCTGTGGGGTCGCCATCCCATGTCCGAAACCGGTTTAGAACAAGCGGTAGCCGCTCCCAACACCTCGGCTAAGTCTTCAATCAAATGCCAATGCTCCGGTCCTTTCAGACCTCTTCCTCCAGAAACTACGATGTCTGCATCTGCAATGGTTACTTTATTCGTCGCTTGATCGACCCCCGTAACTGCGAGTGTACTATTCCCAGCTTGATAGGTAAATTCTTTGATCTCAGAAGTTGAAATTTTTTCATGCAATCCAAAGGCATTGGAGTTGAGGCAAAGCACACTACAGGGTGCTGCGCTGGTGGTCAGATTAAACGCTTTATTGGTAAAACAGGAACGTTTTACTTTTATGGGTTCGTAACTCGAAGGAAGTGCCACTACATTGGAAAAAAAGGCCGCAGAAGTTTTCACTGCGAGTATGGGACCCAAATAGCGTCCGTTGGCTGTGGCACTCAACGCGACTAGGGTTGCGTTTTCTTGCTGTACGATCGCTGCAAGTGTGGTCGCAAAACCCTCCACTTCAAAATTGGGATGGGGGGTACTAACGGAGTAAATCAAATCTACGCCATAGGTATTTAAGGAGGATGCGTCTTCTTGATTGAACACTACGGCAACAAGTTTTTGCCCGGTTGCATCGGCCATCGCACGACCATAGGAGGCAATTTCGAAACCTGCTTTTTTTATCGTTCCCTGCTGGGATTCTACATAAATTACAATTGACATATTTTTTTGATTTACAGCACTTTGGCTTCGTTTTGTAATAACTCTATGAGGGTGTCTAAATCCCCAGCATCGACGAGCTTCACTGCTCCCTTGGGTGCCGGTTTTTCAAATTGTTCGATGGAAGTTTGCGCTGTGGCTTGGACGCCCTCCACAACCTCCAATGGTTTTTGACGGGCTTGCATGATCCCACGCATATTGGGAATGATCAATTCGCTTTCTTCGACCAACCCTTTTTGGGCTCCAAGAATAATTGGTAAATCTGAACGAAGGGATTCTTTTCCTCCATCAATTTCACGCTGTACTTGCGCAGCCTTTCCTTCAATATCCAGGTGAATACAATTGGCCACATAGGGGATTCCCAAAAGTGTAGCGAGCATTCCTCCCACCATACCTCCGTTGTAATCTATAGATTCTCTTCCCGTAAAAATTACATCATAGGAGGTGGCTTGACAATGTGCTGCCAACTCTTTGGCAACCGCAAATCCATCGGTGGGTTCGGCATTGATCCGAACGGCTTTGTCTGCACCAATGGCAAGACACTTTCTCAAGATGGGTTCACAACTTGCATCGCCCACCGTTACTACTGTCACCGTGGCGGCATTTTTTTGTTGAAGCCAAATGGCTCGAGTGAGTCCAAATTCATCGTTGGGATTGATGATGAATTGTACACCGTTGGTGTCAAAGGCCGTATTATCGTTTTGAAAATTAATTTTTGAAGTCGTGTCGGGCACATTACTTATACAGACGAGTATATTCATAAATCTAATTTTTTACTAATCTAAGAATAAAAATGACACGGTGTCATTTTTATTCGATATCCGCTGTATTCCCCATGCAAAAACGTTTAAATTATTGATCAGAAGCCGGTTTTACACAACGAAATCCAGTGTGTTGTAAGCCAGTGTCGGGAGATGATTTCATCCGAGAGGCTACACGATAGCCGGCGCAATAACTGTCGTTACACAAAAAAGAACCTCCACGCATCACTTTTTGAGCGGTATAGGGCAAATAGGGATCGTAGCTTTTTTCGGGCCCCATAGGGTTGTTAATCTTTTGATCGCCGATGGATTTATAATAGTTGAAATCGTACCAATCGGTGCACCATTCCCATACATTCCCTGCCATATCGTAAAGACCATACGGATTGGGTGCAAAAGCAGCAACGGGTGCCGTGTAGAAAAATTGATCTCGAACTTTGTTTTCATAGGGAAAAGCACCTTCCCAAATATTGGCTTTGGGTGTTCCTTCGTCCAAAGCCTCCTCTCCCCAGGGGTATTTACTGCCCGATTTTCCACCTCGAGCAGCCCATTCCCACTCCGCTTCGGAGGGCAGTCTTTTTCCTGCCCATTCGGCATAGGCGTTAGCGTCAAACCATGAAATATGAACTACGGGATGATTTTCCTTTCCCTCCAAGGAACTTTCCGGACCCTCAGGATGTCTCCAATTGGCTTTGGATTTCCACTCCCACCAGGCACCATAATCATTTAAATTGACCGGTCCTTGGGTAGGAATAAAAACCAAAGAAGCGGCTTGCAGTAAAGAATCGTGCGGTTTTGGGGTATTTGGGGGAAGTGATTTTTTTATTTCCTCCCAATTGGGTGCTGTTTCGGCTGTGGTTGTATAGCCTGTTGCCGCAACAAAAGCGGCAAATTGCGCATTGGTCACTTCCGTTTTGTCCATCCAAAAGGCATCTACCGAGACCTGATGCACAGGAGATTCGTCTTCTCTAGCCTGCGCACCATCGCTTCCCATATAAAAGGT
Organism: Flavobacteriaceae bacterium; assembly: GCA_018699935.1. GTDB lineage: Bacteria > Bacteroidota > Bacteroidia > Flavobacteriales > Flavobacteriaceae > MS024-2A. Next base: position 26,565 of record JABISF010000034.1, read on the forward strand.
ACCTGCAGGTATGTATACCATACCTTCTTTTTCTATTACTTCAATGGAGCTTTGGGACGTCTGTTGACATCCCAAAAAGACACCCATAAAAAGTAGGAACACGAAGGCATTAAATAATTTCATCAACCCGTAAAATAAGAAAGGACACTAATTACGATCAAGACTAAAATTGCAGAAGCAATAATGTCTCCTTTGCTATAGCTGTTTCGTACCGCTTCTTTTTGCTCTAATGTCAAGGTTCCAAAGGTCAATCCAGCAACATTGGCCAAAGAAGGTCGCTCTTGGAACAAGGTTACGGCGATACAAACGCTCACAGAAAAAAGGAACATAAAAATACACATATGCGAAAAGTTGATGGTCGCAAAGGTGTACATAAATCCTGTCAAATCTTCCTTCATTAATTCCGCTGAAATTCTTGCAACCGCCACAAAAACCCCCGAAAAAAGGGTGGCTAGGGCAGCGTCAGAGGTCACTCTTTTCCATAAAATTCCCAATAAAAATACAGCGGTGATGGGCGGAGCGATATAGGATTGTACGCTTTGCAAATACTGATAGAGGACTCCCCCACCGATACGCTCCATGATGGGAATCCAAATAATTCCCAAAATCACCATAATCGCAGTGGCCAATTTTCCCACATTAAGGAGACGTTTTTCAGAAGTGGCAGGTTTTAATTTTTTGTAAATATCAATGGTAAAAATAGTGGAACAGGAATTGAACACCGAGGCCAAAGAGCTCATCAATGCTGCCATCAAACCTCCGGCAACCAGTCCTTTAACCCCAACGGGTAGCAAGGTTTTTACCAATAAAGGAAAGGCTTCATCACTGCGATCCAATTGAATGATCCCTTTTTGATGCAGGGCAAAAGCAATGACACCGGGAATTAAGAAGATAAAAATGGGGAGTATTTTTAAGTAAGCCCCAAAGATTGCTCCCCGTCTTCCAATCTTGATATTATTCGCCGCCAAGGTGCGTTGTACTATATATTGATCAGTACACCAATACCAGATTCCAACTACTGTTCCCCCGAAGAGTAAGCCCGTCCAAGGCAGATCGGGATCGGACATGGGCCGCCACATATTAAAATGGGAACTTCCTGCCGTAGCTTTTAGCTCTTCCCAACCGCCCACGGCATCCAAGCCGAGATACGTAATTATTAAAGAACCAAAGATCAGGATGACTGTTTGGAGTGTTTCGGTATAAATTACGGCCTTCATTCCTCCGATCACCGTGTAAATTCCAGTGAAAATCACGATGCCGATGGCACCATACCAAAAGGGTATGCCTAAAAGTTCAGACACTACGATCCCACCGGCATAGATGGTTACCGAAACTTTGGTGATTACATAGCCCAAAAGCGAAAAAACAGATAAAAACCAACGCGAACGACTGTCGAATCGTTTTTCCAAAAACTCGGGCATCGTAAACACATTACTCCTAAAATAGAAGGGTAAAAACAACCATCCTAATAGCAAGACAATCCATGCGTGCAATTCGTAATGCGCCATGGGCATACCGGATTCCGCACCTGTTCCAGCCAGTCCTACAACGTGTTCCGAACCAATATTGGATGCAAAAATGGAGGCTCCAATTACAAACCAACCAACATTACGACCTGCAAGAAAATAATCCTCGGTGTTTTTATTTTTTTGCAAAACGACCCAAACAGAGATCCCAATGAGGGCGAAAAAATAAATACTTAAAACAACCCAATCTCCAGTTTCTAAGAGCGAATTCATATGAATTGATTGATAAGGTTTTCAAACAATTCTTGCTTGCCGCTGATGCGCTTCGGATTGCTGTGATTCATCCCAATACTCGCAAGCGCTTCCAAAGTCAACTCGCCGGTTTCAAAACGTTTTCCTTCACCACTGTCAAAAGAGGCATAGCGTTCTTTTCGCAAGGCATTGTATTTGGACTCGGTAAGGATTTTTTCAGCCACCAACAAGCCTCTTGCAAAGGTGTCCGCCCCTCCAATATGCGCGTGAAAAATATCGTCGATATCGGTTGAATTTCTTCTGATTTTTGCATCAAAATTAACCCCTCCTCCTTGCAAACCTCCGGCTTGAAGAAACACCAACATGGCTTCGGTAACTTCGTATAAATTGACAGGAAACTGATCTGTATCCCATCCGTTTTGATTGTCTCCACGATTGGCGTCAATACTTCCCAACATACCGGCATGAGCGGCCACTGCCAATTCGTGTTCGAACGAGTGTTGCGCCAAAGTAGCATGATTGACTTCAATATTTAATTTAAAATCTTGATCCAGTCCGTATTGGCGAAGAAAACCAATGGCGGTAGCAGCATCAAAATCGTATTGATGTTTCATGGGTTCCATGGGTTTGGGCTCAATAAAGAAAGTTCCTTTAAAACCTTGAGCACGGGCATAGTCTCGTGCCATAATCAGCATTTGCGCCAAGTGTTCTACCTCACGTCCCATATCGGTGTTCAGTAGGGACATATAACCTTCGCGTCCACCCCAGAAAACATAGTTCTCTCCATCCAATGCTAGAGTGGTGTCTAAGGCAATTTTGATTTGCGCCCCTGCCCGCGCGACGACATTAAAATCGGGGTTGGTAGCAGCACCGTTCATATAGGCGGGATTGGAAAAACAGTTGGCAGTTCCCCACAATAGTTTTACTCCGGAAGCTTTTTTCTTTTCGGCTATATAAGCCGCTATGGTTTGCATACGCCTTTCGTGTTCGGCCAAAGTTGGAGCTTCGTCCACTACATCCACATCGTGAAAGCAGAAATAGTCAAATCCCAATTTGGTGATCAACTCAAAGGCTGCATCGGCTTTGTCTTTGGCGCGTTGCATAGGATCGCTGGCCTGATCCCAAGCAAATGTTTGCGTGCCCGGACCAAAAGGATCTCCTCCTTGCCCGCAGAAGCTGTGCCAATAGGCGATCGCAAACTTAAAATGTTCCTTCATGCTTTTCCCCATCACCTGCTGATCGGGATTGTAATATTTGAATGCCAAGGGGTTGTCTGATGTTTTCCCTTCAAACTTGATTTCGCCAATACCTTTGTAGTATTCTTTTTCTCCTGTTAGTATCATTTTAATTATTTGGTTTGTTAAGTATATAATGTAATTCTTTTTTCCATTTGGAATAGGCTGCTTTGTAAGCGGTATTATCTGCTTCCGGCTCAAAAAGTCCAACGCGGTCTTGATCTGAAACACTTTTGCTGTAGGCATCAAATGCATTGGGTTGGATTCCGGCTGCCCGTGCTGCTCCCACGGCACCTGTGGTATTATAAATTTCTATGGGGTGACCAATAAGGCTGCAAAGCGTTTTTGAAAATATTTCTGAGCGAAATAAATTGTCATTCCCCGCACGTATGACGCGAATATCCAATTGATCCTCTTGCAAGATTTCCATTCCATAAGCGAAGGAAAAGGCAATGCCCTCCAAGGCAGATCGAAGTAAATGCCCTGCTCCGTGAAGATTTAGATTTAAATTAGAAAACTGTGCGCCGGGGGTTTTGTTCTCCAGCATACGCTCGGCCCCATTGCCAAAAGACAAGTTCACCAATCCTTGACTACCAATGGGAACGGCTGCTGCCAGTCGATTCATTTCATTATAATCACTGATTCCCGTGATTTTCCGCAACCAACTGTATTGAATTCCTGCCCCATTTACACATAATAATTTCCCGATGGTTGGGGCTTGTGCAGTATAATTTACATGGGCAAAACTATTGATCCGGCTGTATTCTTTTGCAGCAATACTGTCGGTGATGGCAAACAACACCCCAGAGGTACCTCCCGTTGCTGCCACCTCTCCGGGATGTAAAATATTGAGCGAAAGCGCATTGTTGGGTTGATCTCCAGCGCGATAGCGAATAGGAATGTTTTCCGGTAAGCCTGTGGCAGCTGCTCCGGCTTTATGCACGCTCCCTTGGTCAGAAAAATTTTCAACTATGGTAGGGGTCAGTGCTGTTGAAATTCCATAATACTCCAATAACCAATCGGCAACCTTGTTTTCCTTATAATCCCAAAGTATTCCTTCCGAAAGTCCGTTTTTGGTGGTGGCAATAGTACCGCTCAACTTAAAGGCGATATAATCCCCAGGCAGCATATAGTAGGCTGCTTTGGCGTAAAGTTCGGGTTCGTTTTCTTTGACCCATTTGAGTTTGGAAGCCGTAAAATTTCCAGGAGCATTCAATAAATGCTTGCCGTATTTTTCTTCGCCCAAATCAGCAGCAGCTTGAGCACCAATGCCAACGGCACGACTATCGCACCAAATGATGGAATCGCGCAGCACTTTTTTATCGGCGTCCAAAAGCACCAAGCCGTGCATTTGATAAGAAATCCCAATAGCTGCAATTCTTTTAGCATCTATCTGATTTTCGTGGATGATCCGCCGGGTGGCAGTACACAAATGCGTCCACCACATTTCTGGGTCTTGCTCTGCCCAATCGGCTTGAACCGCCTGTATGGGCATTTCTGTGGCAGGTTCACTCACCACCGCTATTTTCTTTTGCGTTTTGGCATCCACCAAGGCAACTTTTACCGAGGAACTTCCAATGTCATATCCAATATTATACACCGTTCTGTTTAAGTTTATAAATATAAAAAATTGCGTCCTTTATTCACATATAATATTCCAATGGACGCTTTAATGTTTTGTTTTGACCAAAAATTTATGAAAATCCGAAGTGTTTTCACACCCAATTTGTTCCATGATTTGTTTGAGTTCTGTCTTGATCAGCCCCATGGTGTGATCGCCTCCTTTATTTCCCAATGCACCGACACCGTACATAAACGAACGTCCCATAAAAGTGAATTCAGCACCTTGCGCCATACTTCTGGCAATGTCCGGACCGGAACGAATCCCACTGTCCATCATCAAGGTAATTTTGTCTGAAAATTTTTCTTTTAAATCGCGTAATGCATGTATGGTGGATTGTCCGGCATCCAATTGACGTCCACCGTGATTGGACACTATAATTCCATCAATTCCCAAGGCGATGGCTTTTTCCATATCGGCCTCACTCGCCACCCCTTTCAATACAATTTTTCCTTTCCAAAGGTCCCGTATGGGCTTGATTTTTTCTTCGTTCAAACGTCCATCAAAAGTTTCATCCATGAATTTGCCCAATTGTTTCAAGTCCAAACCTTTGGGCATATAAGGTTTTAATGATTCAAATTCGGGTTGCCCATTGAGGAGCGTTTTTGCTGCCCATTCGGGACGTTTAAATATTTGAATAAAATTGTTGATCGACATTTTTGGAGGCATCGCCAAACCGTTGCGGATGTCGCGAGGACGAAAACCAAAGGTGGGTACATCACTCAACAATACCAAAACGGGATAGGCTGCAGCAGCGGCACGTTTTAACAAATCGTCACGCACTTCGGTTTTTGCTGGATGATACAACTGAAACCAAGCTTTACCCTCGGTAATTTCCCCTATGGTTTCGATGCTACCGGTGGTGACCGTACTCAAAATAAAAGGCAGGTTGTGTTCGTGCGCCGCTCGAGCCAAAATTTCTGGAGCTTTGGGCCACATCAGTCCTTGGAGTCCTACCGGTGCCACCCCAAAAGGGGCGTCATAAGTATGTCCAAAAAGCGTGGTTTTTAAATCTACGGTAATATTGGACTTTAAATATTGTGGAATGAACTCGAGTTCCCGAATCTCTTTGGTGTTTTTTTCTAAATTGACATCTTCATTGCATCCTCCGTCCAAATACTCAAAGGCAAATTTGGGCATTTTACGTGCCGCTTTAGCACGCAAATCCGCTACCGAAGGGTATTTAGAAAGAAAGGAATATGACATGAATTGGAATATTTATTTGGTGTTGTAGTTTTAAAACCTAAAAATATAAAAAAAGTGGCCTACCCCCCTTGGTTTTTTATTCAAATTCGACCAAATCTGGATAAAAATTGATCGAAAATCGAATTTTGATTTTATGCGATAAAATAAATCATTACTTTCATTACTCATTAACGACTAATAAATATTAAACAATGAAAAATAATGCGTCTCACTTTTCGAGAAGAAATTTTATAGCTTCCACAGCAACAGTTGCTGCTGGACTTAGCTTAGGGGGTTCAAAAGTTTGGGGAGCTCCCGCTTACATTCCCCATTTATTGGAACCCAATTCCAAGATCAACGGAGTACAATTGGGCACCATTACCTACTCCTTTCGATCCTTAAAAGATCAAAGCGCAGAAGCCACGCTGCAATATGTATTGGACTGTGGTATCAGTGCTGTTGAATTGATGGGTGATCCCGCAGAGACCTTTGCCGGAAAACCTGAAAACCCTGTAGATCGAAGAAAATATTACGGTTTAATGCGCGCCGAAAGAGATGGAAAACTCACCGCCGATCAAGAAAAAGAATTCAATGAACTGAAAGCCCAAGGGGAAGATTATGAAAAACAATTGGAGCGCTGGGACAAGCAGGCGAGCTTGAGTAAAATGGAAACACTGCGCAAAATGTACAATGCCGCTGGAGTTTCCATTTATGCCTACAAACCCGATCGTTTTTTAAGAAAAGGCAATTCTGATGAAAACATCAACTTTGCCATGCAAGCCGGAAAAATATTGGGGGCTTCTCATGTTACTATAGAACTTCCTCGCGAAGCCGATTACACCCTAAAATTGGGGAAAATGGCGGAGCAAAACGGTATTTTAGTGGCTTATCACGGGCACGAACAACAACACCCTGAGTGGTGGGATGTCGCCTTGGAAAAGTCGCCCAACAATGCGATGAACATGGATTTGGGACATTTTGTAGCTGCCGGAAACTTAGAACCCCTGCAAACCATTCAGCAAAAGCATCAATGGATCAAAAGTATGCACGTAAAGGATCGTAGAAATCCCGCCAACGGAAAGAGTAATTTGCCTTTTGGTCAAGGGGATACTCCCATCGTAGAGGCTTTACAATTGATGCGCAACCAAAAATATACGTTTCCAGCCACCATCGAATACGAATACGAAACCCCCGAAGGTTCGGATGTGATTTCGGAAATCAAAAAATGTGTTGCCTATTGCAAAAATGCATTAGAATCATAACCCCAATGGTCGACAGGATTGAAATCTTAGCTTTTTATTTAAGCTGCATCCAACTGAAATCGCTGTGAATTTTCAGCGATTTGGTGGAAGGATTCCAATCCAGGTCGGTCAGTTTTGATTTTTTCCCGTCCAGGTTAATACTTTTAGGCTCAAAAGGAAGTCCCACAAATTTCATTGTATACGTATGATGTTTGCTGGTGTATTTTCCTTCCATATGTTGTTGAAGGTGTAACTCCTTTTCATTTCCAATCAATTTGATGGAGCGCAACAAATATTTTCCTTTGGTATAGTCATACCCATCGTTGCTATCCTCAAAAATCATGGATTTTTCAGTACCTTCTTTGAAATACACATCGAGTTTCAAATCGTCTATTTGCTTCTCCCCCACATATTGTTGAATCGGATATTTTGGAATGATCGATCCCGCTTTGATAAACAACGGCATCTGATCGATGGGAGCATCCACCCATAATTCACGTCCGCCAGCCATTTGAGCATCGCTCCACATATTATACCAATCTCCTTTGGGTAAATAGATTCTACGTCCATTAACATTGGGTTCCTGTATGGGACACACCAAGATTTGGTTTCCAAAAACAAATTCATCGGAACGGTAGTGTGTTTGCGGATCTTCTTGATCAAAATAAACCAACGGCTTGATCAATGGGGTTCCATTTTTAAAATAATCATAAAACATGGAATAGATATACGGCAGTAATTGGTAGCGTAATTCTACAAATTTTCGGGTGATGTCCAGCACTTCCGGACCAAAGGCCCAAGGCTCTTGGTCGCCGTGATGTCCCGAAGAATGAACGCGACAAAAGGGATGGAATACACCCAGTTGAATCCAACGGGTGAAGAGTTCACCAGAGGGTTGCTCGGCAAACCCGCCAATATCGGTTCCGGCAAAGCCCATTCCACTGATGGAAAGGCGTTGAATTTGCACATTGGCCAACCACAGATGTTCCCAAGAAGCCACATTGTCGCCCGTCCAAGAGGAAGTATAGCGTTGTCCTCCCGAATAATTGGCACGGGTGATGACAAAAGGGCGTTTGGGATAGGCGTGTTTTTTTACACCTTCATAGGTGGCGCGCGTCATTTGCATTCCATAAATATTGTGCGCTTTTCGATGGCTACAACGGTTGCCATCATAATCATGCCGTACATCGTTGGGAAAGGTTTTGTTGGGCACCTCCATCACAGCGGGTTCGTTCATGTCGTTCCAAACTCCGTGTACACCAATGTCGTGCATCAATTCTTGAAACAAGTCGGCCCACCAAGCGCGCACTTCTGGATTGGTAAAGTCCGGGAAATAACATTCGCCGGGCCAAACCTTTCCTTTCATATAGGAACCATCGGCGCGTTTGCAAAAATAATCTTTCTCCAAAGCCTCTTTAAAAACCTCATACTCATTGTCCACTTTGATTCCCGGATCAATAATTACTATGGTTTTAAAACCGTCTTTTTTCAGTTCATCCACCATTCTTTTGGGGTCAGGAAAATAGTCTTTGTTCCAAGTAAAACATCGAAAACCTTCCATATAATCGATGTCCAAATAGATGGCATCGCAAGGAAAATTGAGGGTTCTAAATTTGGAGGTAATCTCTTTTACTTTGGCTTCTGGATAATAACTCCACTTGCACTGGTGATAACCCAACGCCCAAAGGGGTGGTAGTTCGGGTTTTCCCGTAAGATCGGTATAGGTTGTAACCACATCTGCCATTTTTGGTCCGTAGATGAAATAATAATTCATTTCGCCTCCGTCTGCCCAAAAGCTGGAAACGTTTCTTCTTTCATGACAGAAATCAAAATGAGTTTTGAAGGTATTGTCAAAAAAGACTCCATAAGCAGATTGCTTGTTTAGGGCTATATAAAAAGGAACCGTTTTATAGACCTCATCCAAATCTTTACCGTAAGCATATTGATCGGTATTCCAATTGGAAACTCTTTTTCCTTTGAGGTTAAAACTTGTAGGCTTGTCACCCAAACCGTAAAAACATTCTCCTTCGGGGGAATGCTTACTCATTTTTACATAGTTTCCGCCGTGTTCGAAAGTCTCTTCCCAATGAAACCCAAGTTCATCCTCAAGAATCAGACTGCCATCGAGTTCATAGATGCCCACGCGCAAATCTTTTTTGGAAACTTTGCACTGTACCTTACTGGTAGTGATGATCACTACATCTTCCTGATCTTCAAGATTTAATTCATTGTAGCCATGAGGGTGATCGTCGATGGCATAGGAAAAATCTTTTTCAAAATACCCCTCGGGGGCATAACGAAACCGCAGTATGCTGTCACGAATGACTTCGATCATGAGCTTTACCCCATTTTCAGCAGTGAATTCAATTATATTGGATGATTTTTTAAAGTTTTTTAAGGCCGTTGGAAATAGATTTCCTTTATACTCTAATTCGGTATTTGTAATCATGTACTTATGGTCGTATTAAAAAATTAGTTTGTAAACGTGAATTCCCAAAGGGGGAATCTCTAATGAAACAGAGGCTTTTTGATTATGCGCCGGGCTGTTTTGAATCTCTATAATTTCGGCATAGTTGATTTTTGATCCTCCGTATTTTTCGGCATCAGAATTAAAAATCAATTGGAGCTGTTTTCCTTTGGGTACGCCCAAAGTATAGTCTTCCATATGCCGTGGAGTTCCATTCATCACCACGATCAATTGTTCTTTTTTGTTTTTCCCTTTTCGGATATAACTTAAAACCGCATTTTGATGGTCTTGAAAGTCTATCCATTCAAAACCTGCCGCCGTAAATTGTAATTCATAAAGGGCTTTTTCACTTTTGTATAGTTGGTTTAAATCTTGAATCAGCTTTTGAATTCCTTTGTGATAATCGTACTGCAACAAATGCCAATTCAAACTGGATTGAAAATTCCACTCTTCGCTTTGTCCAAATTCACCTCCCATAAAGAGTAATTTGGTTCCGGGATGTGTAAACATATAGGCATACATCAAACGCAAATTGGCAAAACGCTGCCATTCATCTCCGGGCATTCTTCCCAACAATGACTGCTTTCCATAGACCACTTCATCGTGACTGAGTGGCAACATAAAGTTTTCGGAAAAGGCATACGTCATGCTGAAAGTGATGTCGTTTTGGTGGTAGGAACGGTAGATGGGGTCTTTTTTAAAATACTCCAACGTATCATGCATCCATCCCATCATCCATTTCATCCCAAATCCTAAGCCGCCAATATCGGTGGGTTTTGAAACCATAGGAAAAGAAGTCGATTCTTCGGCTATGGTTTGTATTCCGTCAAAAGTGGAATAGAGATAATAATTCAATTCTTTGAGAAAAGAAATGGCTGCCAAATTCTCTCTTCCCCCAAACTCATTAGGCTCCCATTCTCCGTCTTCGCGAGAATAATCGAGATATAAAATAGAAGCCACGGCATCTACCCGCAACCCATCGATATGATACTGATCGCACCAAAATGCGGCATTGCTGATTAAAAAGGAGCGTACTTCTGCACGTTCATAATTAAAAATCAAACTTTTCCAATCGGGATGATATCCTTTTTTGATATCGGGATGTTCATAAACACAGGACCCATCAAAATTTCCCAAACCGTGTGCGTCCGCTGGAAAATGCGAAGGCACCCAATCCAAAATGACGGCAATATCAGCCTGGTGAAATGCGTCCACCAAAGCGGCAAAAGCCTCGGGATTTCCAAAGCGACTGCTGGGTGCAAAATAGCCCGTGATTTGATAACCCCAGGAGGGATCGTAGGGAAATTCCATAATCGGCATCAATTCCACATGCGTAAAACCCATTTCAGCTACATAACGCACCAATTGATCCGCCAATTCTTCATAACTTAAAAAACGATTTTCTTCTACATTGCGTTTCCACGAAGACAAATGCACTTCGTACACCGAATTGGGTTGATCCAAACGGTTTACTTTGGCTCTTTTTTTCAACCATTTTTGATCCTTCCAACGGTAGTTGGGTTGGTGAACAATGGAGGCAGTATTGGGAGGATTTTCGCAATACATAGCAAAAGGGTCCGCTTTTTCAATACGACGGTCGTCGATATTCGATTGGATGCTGTATTTGTATTTGGTTCCGGATTTTACTTTTGGAATAAAACCTTCCCAGATGCCACTTTCGTCCCATCGCACTTGAAGCGGATGTTCTCCTTCAATCCAATAATTGAAATCTCCCACCACAGAAACCGCTTTGGCAGCAGGTGCCCAAACGGCAAAATAAATTCCTTCTTCCCCTTCTACTTTCATCGGATGCGCTCCGAATTTTTCATAGAGTTTATAGTGCTTTCCGGACTTGAACAAAGCAATGTCAAAATCGGTAAATCGCGAAAAGGTTTTTACAGCCTGTTTCATCATTTTTTTTTGTTTTGTTTCAAGTTGTTTTCATGTTCTTGTCCACAACTTTTTTTATTGGTGGTTCAATATACGGAGAATCCCCTTTAGGGGAATCATCGCCCACTGGGGTCGGGAATTCATTTCATAACCTAATTCATAGACTGCCTTTTCAAGAAGAAAATATTTTAGAAGAAATAAAATTTCTGACTGATACCCAATATTTAAATTTTTTGATTCCACTTTATTGATATAGGTTTCTAAAAAAACCCCGATCAAATAGCGATAAAGGCGTTCCCCCAATTCAAAACGGGTTTTTTCGTCTGCCTTAAACTGTTCTTTTTTGGTCAATAGCACCGAATAGATGGCATAGTGAAAAGAACGGAACATGCCCGCTACATCTTTGAGTGGGGTTTGTTTCACTTTTCGGTCGCGAATGGTACTTTCGGGTTCGCCTTCAAAATCCAGGATGTAAAAATCGCCATCGGTGACCAAAACTTGCCCCAAATGATAGTCTCCGTGCACCCGAATCCGCTCGCTTTTTAATGCCGTCCAATCAAAATCCACAAAACGCTTTCGGACAATTTTTTTGGAGTCCAAAAAAGTTCGCGCCATGGACAGTGTTGCCTCGTCCAGTTTGTGTAAATTATTTTCAATGGTATTGAGGCGATTTTGAAATTGATAGAGCATCCGGTTTTTTAACCAAACACTGTAATCGCCATTGTAATGCGTCGGCGTAAAGGCGGTGTCTTGTGAATCGCTGCCCAAACAAATGTGCATTTCGGCGGTTCGCAGGGCCAGTTTCTCTACTTTCAGAAAAAGGTTTAAACCCACCCAATCGATGATTTCTGCAGGAATTTGTTGAATCTTTATCCGTTCATACAGCGGGGTGTCTGGAAGATTTTGGAGTTTTAATTTTTTTTGATCAAAGGTTTTGAACAATTGCTCAATTTCTTTCAAAAAATAAACCCACGCATCCCCTTGATTGGGAATCAATTCTTGCATCAAGCCCAAGGTGATGACTTCTTTTTCTTCGTCTAAAATATTGATACTGCCCACATAGGCAGGAGTGTTTTTAAACTGTTGCTTTTCCGTCAAAAAACGGTTGATTTCATAATCTGGGTTGCTGTTGAGATAGATGCGTCGGAAAAATTTTAATACATATTTTTCATTAAAGACAATGGAGGTATTGCTTTGCTCCGCTCCCAAAAATCGTGATGTATCGTATTTGATCATTCCCGCCAGCTCCGACTTGTGAAAAATAATATTGGGCAGAGCGGTGCGATTTTTTTCGACGATGTGCTCAAACAATAATTTTCTAAAATCTTCAATATGGAGCGCATCCACCAAATAGCCAACTTGTTTGTTGAATTTTGCCGGGGCAATTAAGGTATTGGTTTCTATCTCTTCATGATGAATAAAACCAATTGGAATAAAATAATTCTGAAAAAAAGCTTCCTTAAAATTGACTTCAATCAGAACGCCATAAAAATGATTCCTTTTGGAATTGAGTTTAATATGGCGAATAATTTCGATGTATTTCAGCGTACTGGCTTTGCCAGCATACCAACGTTTTTTTAAAATATAACGCTCTAAAATCTCGGAAGCAAAGGTTTTGACAAAGTCTTCATTTTCAAATGCTTTTGTCCAGTCCACTGAAAATTCGTACATGTCTGCCGGGGGTGCTTCCAAGGGATTTAAATTTTTATTTTAAACAAATGAAACGGCAAGGCCGGATGCAGTTCAACAAAATTATGGGTACCTCGCCAATGATAACTATTCCCCGTGATTTGATCTTCTACCGTATATTCCACATCTGTGGGAAGTCCCAATGCCTCCAAAGGAATATATAATTGATCATTTTGAGTGTAGTAAGGATCTAAATTTACCGCCATCAAACTGAGGCAGGTCTGTGCATCATCATATTTGAGATAGGCCAAAATATTTTCGTTGGCATTTTGACAAAAACGAATATTATTGGTTTGTTGCAGCGAAGGCAATTGTTTTCTTGCCTCATTAATTTTACCAATAATACGCATCAATTTATTTTCTGCTTCCCAATCCCAATCCCGAATTTGATATTTTTCGGAGTCCAGATATTCTTCTTTGCCGGGAATGGCATCGGAAGTCATAAATTCGTAAATAGGTCCATAAATTCCGGTATTAGAACTCAAGGTGGCCGCTAAAAAATAGCGACTCATATGCAATGCCTCATTGGCTCCTTGCAAATGAAAAGGATTGATGTCCGGCGTGTTGGGCCAAAAATTGGGCCGGAAAAACTCTTTGAGTTGGGTCTTACTCAATTCTTCCACATAGCCTTGCAATTCTTCTTTTCGATTGCGCCAAGTAAAATAGGAATAGGACTGTGTAAATCCTTGTTTTGCGAGTTGATACATGATGGCGGGTCGGGAAAAAGCCTCTGACAAGAACAAGACTTCGGGATGTTTGGCGCGCACCTCGGCCATGAGCCAACCCCAAAAATGAAAAGGTTTGGTGTGCGGATTGTCCACTCTGTACACTTTGATTCCGGCCGTTTCTATCCAATACAACGTAATTTCCAACAACGCGTCCCACAGCGGATTCCAAGCTTCCGTATCAAAATAAATGGGAAGGATGTCTTGGTATTTTTTGGGAGGATTTTCGGCGTATTGAATACTTCCGTCCGGACGCCATTTGAACCATTCCGGATGTTCTTTTACCAAAGGATGATCGGGTGCCATTTGAAACGCCAAATCCATCGCAATTTCAATTCCGTAGTGTTGGGCTTCTTGAACCAAAGCTGTGAATTGCTCCAAATTTCCCAATGCGGGATGGAGGGAACGGTGTCCACCTAGCTTCGAACCAATACCCCAAGGAGATCCCACATCATCGGATTGGGCTTCCGTAGCATTGTTTTTTCCTTTGCGATTGATCTCGCCTATGGGATGAATGGGAGGGAAATAGAGCGTATCAAAACCCATGTTCGCCACCCGAGGCAATAATTTTTTACAGTCTTCAAAAGTCCCATGGACGCCCGATTCCGATGCCGATGAGCGAGGAAAAAACTCATACCAAGTACTGAAAAGTGCTTTTTTGCGCTCTACAAGAATTCCTTGGACAAGACTTTTGGTGACTAATTTTTTTAGGGGATACGTTTTAAAAAAAGCTTCCATAGAGGGATCAAAAAGTGTTTTTGATGCTGCCCCTTGGGTTGCTCGGTCTTGAAGTTCTGCAGCAATTTTTTCCCAAGCCGCCTTCTTTTTTACTTTGTGAGCCGCTAGACATTGTTCAATGTACAAAGCCCCCTCTAAAAGTTCGGAATAAACCTCTTGTTGGGCTTCCAATTTTTTTTGTGTGCCGTAAAGCCACGTAAGGGGTTCGTCCACCCATGCTTCTAAATGAAAATGATAGTTGCCCAATTCGGTCACCTTAAAATCGGCTTGCCAACGATCGTTGGGCAAGGATTCCATGGAAACGACCTCTTTTTGTTGGGAACTGTTGTGGGTAAAAATCAATTCGGCACTCAAGTGATCATGGCCGTCAGAGAAGATGTCTGCTTCCACATGAACACTTTGCCCTTGAACCCTTTTTAATTGAAAAATACCCCCGTCAATAACGGGGGTAAGATGTTCAATAATAACTCTATTTTGATTTCGCATATCGGTATACTTCTCTAGGTATGAATACCTCTAAAGTACCAAAAAAAGTGATGGTGTAAAAATTAAAGTTCCAATACACCATTAGAGTCACCAGCAAAATCATTCCACTGATAAGCATCTGCTTGCTCATCATTGCGATATTCGCCGTCAACTTTGTAACGAAATTCAAAAGACTGATTTGCAGGAATATCAAAAGTTCCTTTGAAGATTCCGTTTTTTTGCTTTTTAAGGGCAAAAGCGGTTGCTCCCCAATCGTTAAAATCCCCTACGACTTCAGCAGTTTTTGCTTCGGTTTCTGAAAGCGCAAAAGTTACTTTACAAACAGGTTTTGACTTTAAAAATTTTTTGGTAATAGCCATAAAATTAAGTTTTTAAATTTTTTGCAATGATACTGCAAAATTGAAAATCGGCAATATGCTTTACAGAAAAGAGAGGGGTAACTTTATGGTTTTAGCAAAAGCATAAAAACGAGGCTCTAAAATTCACATTTGTAAATTTTAAGGCTTAAATATTGTGAAAAACGCAATAAAAATTGATTTTAAACAGATTTTTTACGAGATAATGCAATAAAGAAAAAGAGCACAGCAAACGAAAGCACCAAAAACGCCAGGGGCAAACTCCCCAAACCTTCTTCCTGTGCAATAAATCCTAAAGAAGCCGGAAGAACTGCCCCGCCAATCATGGCAGCAGCAATCAAAAAACCAATGATGTTGGGTGCATGTTGCGCACCAAAGTAGGTTTGCACCAAACTAATTAAGGAAGGAAAAACGGGAGCCAAGAAAAAACCCATGCAAAAGATGCCGAAAATACTCAGTGTATTGGATACATCTAAAAACAATAAGAGTGCGCCAACAACCACCCCGATTAAAACCGCTAACAACAAAGGAATGGGAGTTATTTTCTTCAATACAAAACCAAAAAAAATCCGCCCTGCTGTAAGACTCGCCCAATAGACCGTTACCCAAAAACCAGCGGTTGCCTCCAATACATTACGCGCTGTAATCAAAACACTGTAACTCCATTGCCCTACACTGACTTCCAATCCCGTATAACAGAAAAAAATGAGCATGATCAGCCACACCCATGGAATTTTGATACTGTCCATCAAAGTGATTGATTCCGACTGCTCTTTTTCTGCTTCATCTTGCAGCACCCAAAGTTTTTGTGTACCTATAAAAACAAGGGCAATCAAAAATTGAATACTCCCTACCAAAACATAACCCCAATACCAGTCTTTTCCATAGACCAACAGCAAGGAAAATAAAAAGGGTCCTGAAGTGGCTCCTACTCCATAAAACGCATGCAACCAATTGACTACCGATGCTGAAAATTTTGCAGAGGCATAAATATTGATGGAGGTGTCAATTGCACCTCCTCCAGCACCCAGAAAAAAGGATGCGATGATGATTCCATACCAATGTTCTAAAACCACAAAGCCAAAAATGCTGAAAGCGGTCAAAAAACAACTCAACAACAACAAAGTTCCCAAAGAAATCTTTTTGAGAATGTAACTGTTTGCACTACTGGTCAATAAATACCCCCCCAAAAAACTCAATAACAATACCCCCAATTGATCCAGTCCTACGCTTACTTTTTCACTGATGTACGGCCAAGCCACACCGAGCAAGCCATCGGGCAAACCCAAACTGACAAATGCCAAAAAAGAAGTGAGAATTAAAATCTTTTTTTTATTCATAGGATTATTCTTCAATTGGAGAAATCGGTTTGATGTAGGTCGTCAACAATCCCAGCTTTTGGAATTCAGCAACAGCGGCTTTGGCTACTCGATGTGCTCCATAGGAAGACAAATGGGTATTGTCAATTTTCCCTTCCGGATAATACGGATGTTCGCCCTTTTCAAAATGCAAGTGCAGTTTTTTGGAGCCCTCCACTCCAGCCTCCAACTCCAACTGTTCTGTGTGCAATTGCAAATCCACCAAAGCCACGGTCTGATCGGCGGCAAGCATACGAACAACGATTGGATATAGGCCGTGGGTGTCCACCAAAACTCCGTCTTCGTTAAAATTGCGCCGAACGATAGCGGTGGCTAAAATAGGTGTAGCTCTTTTACTCCTTGTTTCTTTAACATAGCGCAACAGATTGTTTCTATAGCTGGTTGCAGGATTGGTAAAGCGCGTGGAATCTTTTATTTTAGCATCATTGTGTCCAAATTGGATCAGCACAAAATCTCCTTTTTTCAGTTGATTTAGAATTACTTCCCATCGTCCTTCTTCAAAAAAACTTTTGGAACTCCTTCCATTCACCGCATGGTTTTCTATACGAAGTGGAGGATTGAAATAGGTGGGTAAAACTTGTCCCCAACCGTGTTCTGGATTCACTTCCGGATCTTTTTTGTCCGCCAGCGTGGAATCTCCAATCAAATAGAGCGTCGGTTGTGCATAAGCATTCCAAAACATAAAAAAAACAAGACTAAAAAGCACCCCTTTTACACTCTTGGGAACCGCAAAGGAGAAAATTAAAAAAAGGGTGTTTTTTGTAAAAAAAAGTATTTTTTCACTCATTTTTTAATCCTTTTGGATGTTTTTTGGTGTTTTTTATGTGTTTTTTGGCTTTTTTTTATTTTTGATTTTCCTGCAAAACAGAACTGAAAAAAGCCTCCATCCGTTGTGCGTAATAAACGCCATAGGCATAGAAGGTTGCTTTGGTTCTAGCATCGGGTTTCCAATCAAAAAAAGCATGCCCAGCACCACCCACTTGAACGTACTCTACCCGATGACCGGCAGCCTCCAATGCTTTGGTGTAGTCGGCTACGCCCTTGTCAACAATGAGTTGATCCAAGGTGCCTCGTGTTAAAAACTGAGGAATCGAGCGATCCTTTGCCAATGGGATTTTATTGATGGGCGCTACATGCCATCCATAGTCACCTTCGGAAGGAACAAATCTTCCCAAAAGGGTGGTGTCAAAAACGCCATAAGACGGAGCAGCCCCTTTGATGGCTTGTAAAAGACCGTTTCGTGCCTCATCGATCGTTTTGTTTTTTGGCATATAGGTGGGCTGTAATTCGAAAACTCCCGGTTGGGCACCAAATCCTTCAGCACCGATAAACTCAATCATATTAGCGACTGAGGAAGAAAGGTGCCCTCCGGCACTGTCGCCGGTTACAAAAATTTGATTCCCGTCGCCACCGTAGGTCGCTGCATGTTCTTGAATGTGTAAAATACCTCCGTAGACGTCTTCAATCAAATGATGCATCTGATTTTCTGTCGTATCGCCATCCAATTTGTTGAGCCATCGGTAGTCCAAACTCGCCACTACAAATTTGCCTGAACTAGTAAGTTCTCTCGCCAGACCTCGCATAATATCTTCTGTATTGGAAGACCAACCGCCACCATGAATGATGATGATGAGGGGTAAGTTTTTTGCCTGCTTGGGAGAAAATACATCGTATTTGAGGGGCTTCACGCCAGGTTGCGCATAGACAATATTCTGAGTCACATCGATATGATCCACTTCTTGGGTGGCTATAAAAGAAGCACCCAATTGAATTTCTTTTTCTACCACAAAGCTGTATTCGTCTTCCATAGATTCGCTATACATAGTGCCCCAAGCTCCGGGATATGAATAGTATAAAGCGTCCAAAGTTGCTCCTTGTTGGGGAATGGCTCGGAGGGTGAGTTGAGTTCCGACCGCCACGCTCCCATCTTCGGGAAGCTTTGGAGTTACTGTGATTTTACCAACAGATGCTTCGTCCACAGCAACCTTTACAAATTCAGTTTGGGCGTTGGATTGGGCAGGTGTTGTCATGGTTATTAATAATAGTGTCAAAAAGAGGAGTGAATTTTTCATTCGTTTTAAGAAATAAAGTTTTGTTTCAATTAAAAAACCAAAATAGAACAAAATCTAAAAATGGCGAACGTCAATTTGATTTTTTTGAAATAAAAAAAAGAAACGAATGCTCGACTATTGGAGGATTCTAGGGAAGTGCTTGATATTCAAAAAACTGTAGTGCCTCGTTGTTGTTGGCTACCAAAATTCGTTTTCCTTTTTGATCCGAAAGCAGTTGTATTTTTTTAGCATCAAAGGGGGTGAAAAAACCACTTTTTAAGGGTGTTTGAGCCTCAAAATCTCCGTTCCCTCTACCTTTTAAAAAAAGTCCAATTCCAGCATCATTTCGTGGAGTTTCTATTTCTGATCCATAAAAGTTTCCTACTACCAAAAGGTCTAAAATACCATCTTGATCAAAATCTTGAGAAACCATATCGTTGATGGACGAAAACTGTGCTTCTGCCGGAAGGGGTTTTGCTGTATAGCCCTTTTCATTATCGTTGATCAAAATCAAACTTTGAAAAGTGATTACCGCTAAATGTGTAGCTTGTTCAAAGCTATTCGAACCATAAATTTCATTGAAGTTTTTTACAGCGAATTCGCTGTAACTCCCTATTTTGTTTTTTAATGATGGGATTTGATTACTTGAACAAGAAAAACCTCGAAGCGGATATTGAATCCCATAATTGTAATAGGTGATTACAATATCTTTTTTACCGTTATCATTAAAATCATGGTAAAAAAGTTCAAGCGGTGCTTCATCCGACGCTTTGTATTTATAATTCATTCCCATATTTCCCAAAATTAAATCTTGATCGCCATCGGCATCAATATCGGCCTGCTCAATACAAAACCACCACCCTTTTAAATGATGGGCATTTGTGTGTTGAGTGTCCAGAGAAAACACGCCATTTTTATTTTCAATAAAAGTTATCGGCATCCACTCCCCAACGAGAATTAAATCTAAAAATTGATCATTGTTAAAATCTGTCCAAACAGCATCTGTAACCATCCCTATATTATCCAACAAATCTCTACTTGACTGATGCACTTCAAATTTTCCATGGGTATTCTCAAGAATATAGCTGGATGGAGCGGTAGGATAATCCCATGGTGTGATTCTATTTCCAACAAACAAATCGAGATCTCCATCTCGATCAAAATCGGCTGCCTTAACAGTTCCGCCGCTTTCAAACAAGGCCGGCAATAATTCTTTTTTATACTCAAAATCACCCTTTCCATTGTTAATGTACAAACGATCATGATAAGGACTTTGTCGATTTGCGAATTCATTGCCCCCGCTCATCACATAAAGATCTTGATCACCGTCATTATCTGCATCAAAAAAAAGTGCTTCTGTGTCTTCTAAAATTCGATGTTTTAACCATAAATCATCATTTGAATTTTTAAAACTCCCGTCTTGACCCTGTATCATTAATTGTGCTTTTTGCCCAGTTGCACCGCCCATAAAAAAATCCTCTAAACCATCTCCATTCACATCTGCTACGGCTAAAGCGGGTCCCAATTGCGAAAGTTTATGTGGCAATAGCACTTGTTTTTCAAAGTCATCAAAATTGTTTTCACGATGTTTCACTGAGGAAATTCCTGCGGTGTGGATGGAATTAAAAACGGGGGGATTAATAGTTAGTTTTACTGCCCTTGGACGCGCTGATTCATAGACAATAAGATTCTTTTTATTGACTTCAATTTGGGAATATACTTTAGCTTCATTGTAAGGCCAGTGAACAATAACACTATCAACCTTGCTTTTTCTTTCCAACCCAAAGTGCAAAAAAGGCTCGCTTGCAGAATAGATTCCTCTGATGCTCGTAGTTTCCAAGACTTGACATTCCCCTTGACTGAACAATTCAACACGGGCTCCTAACAAGTTGGGATAATCGGGGTGTTTTAATTCAATCCTAACAAAATTGTGATCCGTATGATCCACCGTTTTGTTTTCATATAAAAAGGCTTCTTGATTTACATTGTTTACCACAATTTCAAGGTCGCCATCATTGTCCAAGTCACCATAGGCTGCACCATTTGAAAAAGAGGGTTGTCCCAGATTCCAATCTATAGTAACATTTTCAAAAGTATAAGCCCCCCTATTTTGATACATATAGTTTTTCAAAGGTTGACTGGGTAAAATTTTCAGGACTTCCTCCAAAGGAAGGATCTCCCAAATATCGATATCTCCTTTGTTGGGGTTATTTTTAATGTATTCGTTTGAAAAATTGTATACAAAATTGCTGAGTTTTTTGTCTGCATCAGTATTTCGAATGTCACGGTACAAACCATTGGTTACATAAACGTCTTTTCGTCCATCGTTATTGAAATCTGCTATCAAATTGGCCCAACTCCAATCAGTCGCTGCCATTCCTGTATATTGAGCAATATCACTAAAACTACCGTTTCCATTATTGCGCTGAAACGTATTAAACATATACTGATAATGCCCCCCCGCTGCTACCACTTTCCAAAATCGCTCTACATCCATGGCACTCATATTGGCTTTTAAACGAAAGTTATCCTCGGCAACCATATCCAATACCATAATGTCTAAAAAACCATCGTTATCTATATCGGCACTATCCACTCCCATACTATAGAAAGACGTGTGTTTTAACTGCTTTTCCGTCTGATAACTGAAGGTTCCGTCCTTGTTATTTATATAGAGAAAATCAGGCGCATGAAAGTCGTTGGCTACGTATAAATCCGTCCAACCGTCGTTATTGAAATCACTCGCTACCACACTATTGGGAAAGCCGGCACGAAAAACTCCTGCTTCCGATGTTGTTTCGATAAATTTTTTATTTTCAACATTCCTGAAAAGTTTGCAAGTGTACTCGGGTTGCAACAATTCCGTTCCAAAATAGGGGGAAAATGTTCCCGGGTTGGGAGGTTGGTTTAAAAGAAATAGATCGACAAAACCATCCTTATCATAATCAAAAAAAACGGCTTGACGCGTTCTTTCAGCGTCGTCAACACCCCATTTTTCAGCCTCCTCTTTAAAGGTCAAATCACCTTGATTGATGTATAATTTATTTCTTCTTTTTTCGGGCTGGTTATCGTAGAGTTCTTTGCTGATGTATAGATCTTGCCAACCATCACCATTGACGTCTGCAATGGCAACTCCAGAAGACCAAGTATCATCATTGATAATTCCTGCTTCTTTGGTGATTTTTTTAAACTTTAAATTTCCAAGATTCAGATAGAGTTCATCTCCTACTAAATTACCAGTAAAATAAAGATCCAGTAGACCGTCATTATTGAAGTCGGCCACACCTACTCCCGCTCCACCATAAAAATTTGCATACCGCAAAATATTATTTTCTCGCGTATCATTAATCGTATTGATAAAATCTATCCCTGATGCCGTTGAAGGAACTGGTTCGAAAACAGCTTGTGAATAGCCAAAAAAAACACTTGCAATAAGCAGACTCCCTATATAGGTTTTCATAAAGAGTTTTAAAAAGTTTTAATCAATGAAAGAGGATAAAAATCCTCTTTCATTGATATTATAAATTAATCTCCAAAATTATTTATCCCACCAAACTCTGGTCGTAAATTCATTTGGTCCTTGCCGTGCGATGGCTTCGGCAAAACTTTCTGGATTCGTGCTGGATTCACTATTAGGATAAATCATACGTCTGGGGATCGTTCCTTGGGTAACGTTTCCATTGTAAACGCCTTCTCCTCCAAAAGGTTCAAGTTCGGGATAACCAGTTCGTCTCCAATTGGCAAAAGCTTCATACTCGTTTAAGAATGTAGCCGCCCAATACTGTTCATGTATCATTTGCATTGCCTTGTCTTCCTGATAGGGTTTTGCGCTCAAATAGGCCGCAACTTCTTCGTCTGAAATGGCCGCAGCATTGGGATAGAGCATTGACAACATTTGCATGGCTGCTTTTACTCCCTCTTCATAATGTTCTTTGGCATTTCCAGTAATCCAACCTCTAACTGCAGCTTCCGCTTTTAAAAACGCTACCTCAGCAAAGGTTTGGAATACCATTGGTGTATCCTCCCCGGTTATTACTTTGCGATTGGGTTCGGCATAATCATCGGAAACCGTTCCGTATTTTTCTTCCAAGGCACCCGTTGTCAATCCACTGGGCAGACCTATCAAATCTTCTGGATTTGTACTCCCGTCACTTCTTCGGGCACCGAGAATGGGGAGTCTGGGATCATCCTTCAGAAAATTGACAAAAGTTTTCGCCAATCGAGGATTTCCATCTGCCGTAAACACTTCACCGTGTCCATTTTTATTGACTCCTTCCGGACCTGCCGTGTGCTGAATAAAACAGATGTCATCATTGGAAGTCATGGTTCCTGCATTGATTGCCTTGGTTGCCCAAGATTGCGCTGCTGCTGGATCAACTTTGGTTAGTCGCATTGCCAATCGCAACATCATAGAATTTGCAAATTTTTTCCATTTGCCCACATCGCCTTGAAAGATCAAGTCGGAATTCCCCAGGGTGTCTGCTCCCAATTGTCCAGTGGCAGCTTCCAATTCCGCCAACATATCCGCGTAAATATCTTTTTGCGCATCATATTTGGGTTTAAGAATATTCTCAATAAAGCCTTTTCCTGCCTCTGAGTAGGGAATATCTCCATAAAGATCTGTCAATCTGTGATAAATAAACACTCGCCAAATGCGTGCAACACCCATGGCAGTGCCCGTATTACCTTCTTCATTGAGTTGGTACAAGATGTCCTCAATTTCTTTTACTTGTTCTGGATAGGCTCTATCGAACAAAGAAGTAGCATAATCGTTGTTTCTCGTATAGAAATTTCCTGTCCAATAGGTGGCCGTAGAAGAAATATGCTGAACAATGGTAGAGGAATAAATTAAACTAGCTCTCCAATTTTCATAACGCCCTCCGGAAGTTCTTAAAAAGACTGAGGCAAATTTATTGTTTACATCTAATTGCGATGCTTTTGTTGGGTTGACATTCAACTCTTCAAAACCTTTGTCAAACTCACAGCTGGTCAAAAGCAGGCAAACGATACTGATTGTAGAAATTATTTTTTTCATCATCATTAAAATTTAAGATTTACATTTAACCCAACACTTCTTGGTACCGGAAGCCCAAACCATTCCAGTCCTTGGGAATTATTTACGTTGTATCCTGATTCAGGATCCACATTTTCTACACTGTTGTGGAGGAAAAATAAATTCCTTCCAATGAGCGAAAGCGAAGCATTTTGAATAAAACTACCATATAAGAGTTCACTCGGAAATTGATATCCAATGCTGAATTGTCTTATTCTTAGATAATTGGAATCATAAATGGCCTCTTCTGCAATACCATAGGTTTGTCTCCAGTAGTCTTCAATTCGATCTGGAGCAATGGTCGTGTTAAAAGGAGTTCCATTGGCATCCACCCCTGAAACCGTAAATCCGTTTTCTCTCCCATCGGCATCTATGGTGGCTTTGTGGGCTCCAAAGTATTTTGCCAAAGCATTTGTTCCCGAATAAATCTGCCCTCCACTTTTGCCTTCAATAAGGAAACTCAGATTGTAGTTTTTGTAACGAAAACTGTTTGTAAAACCAATCGAGATGGGTGACACACCAAATCCTAAAATTTTTCGATCTCCAACTTGCGGAATTGGAGTTCCATCCGGATCAATATCATGAATGATTCTTCCTTGAGCATCACGATTGTAGGACGTTCCGTAAAGTGCACCATATTGTTCTCCAACGATATGGGTGACATTTAAGTTTCGCGAACGCGGTTCATCTAAAGTAATGTTTGTTCCTGCATCGTTCGTTGAAACAATTTTAGAGGTATTGTTGGAGTAGTTGAATGTAAAATCCCAAGAAAAATCATTGTGTTCTAGGGGGCGCACATTTAATAACAACTCAATTCCTTTATTGGATATAACTCCCAAATTTTCCAAAGCACTAGAATAGCCCGAAGTACGAGAAGCGCTTACGCCTACAATATCACCATTGGTTTCATTGCTGTAATAGGTGAAATCTATGGATGCTCTATTGTTTAAAACTCTTAAGTCAAAACCTACTTCCGTTTCATTTTTTTCAAAGGGAGTAATGTTTGGATTGGGTATGGAACCATTTGAAATATTTCCTAAGGAAGCTCCTTGATGTCCTTGACCGTAAATACCATAAGAAAGATTCAAGGCATAGGGATCATTTGCTCCTCCGGCTACTTGAGAATAACCTCCTCTTAACTTTAAGAAACTTATCGCTTCCGGCATGATGATTAAATCAGACAGCACCAAACTCAAACTGGCAGAGGTGTATAGATCATTGTTGGGCGCTGTCTTGTTGGGCAAGGATAAGGTTGAAAACCAATCGTTTCGCGCCGTAAAGGTCAAGAATAACGCATTTTTGTATCCCAACTCTGCGGATCCGTACGCAGAATTAATTTTTCGTTCACTAAATCCATAGCCTGAGCTTTGATTTTCAGTGTTTTTAACGGTATACAAAAAAGGAACAATAAAATTACCTCCATTCGCGGATACTGATTCTGAATTCTGATAATTCTTTCCTACACCGGCAAATGCGGTTAAAGATATATTTTCAATTAGGGTTAAATTATCTGTTCCCAAAAACAAGTCCCCATCACTTTGAATATTGGTGAGTTTATACTCCGACATACTTCCCAAAGGTTGATAAGCTGTTCCATAGGGGGTACCCGAAGTTCTGTCGTAGTCAAATCGATCGGTACCTAAACGCCCTGTCAAATAGAGGTAATCCGTTATATCCCAACGGATTTGAGCAGATCCAATAAATCGTTCTTTTACTGAATTATCAAAAAACTGATAGGCCGCAAACCAAGGGTTTTGGGAGAAGGTATTGTCGCTTGTTCTGAATTCCGTACCGTCCTCATTGGTTCCCAATCCACCTGCACCCAACATATCATTTACGTCTATGGATGGGGCAAAAAGGCGAATTCCAAAATTGGCATTTCCTGGTGAATCCGAAAGTCTTGGAGCGCCAACGGAATCATCATTGATATATTTAAGATTTACGGTTGCTGTAAAATCTCCAAATTCCTGATTTGCATTCAATCCCAATGTATTTCTCTCCAAAGTCGAATTAGGAATAATATCCGAATTCTGAAGATTGGTGAAAGAAAGCCTCATATTTGATCGATCTGTCGCATTAGAAAGAGCTATGGTATTGATAAAAGTTCGCCCGGTTTCATAAAACTTATTGAGGTTGTTTCCTTTATAGGTATAGGGTCTTGCCACACCATCCCATTGTTCAACACTTGAACCATTAAGAGGGATTCCCCAATTGGCGTAGGTGTCAATATTATCCGAATTGGTAGAATAATCTCTACCCTGTCCATAACGCGTTTGTGGGTCGTAGGGGTCATTTTTTATATCATCAAACTGAATGGAACTACTTAATTCAACACCCAATCCCTCTGAACCGATTCCAGATTTCGTGGTAATTAAAATTACACCGTTGGAAGCTCTAGAACCATAGAGTGCTGCTGCTGCACCTCCTTTTAAAACCGAAACAGACTGAACTTCATCTGGGTTTAAGGCAGAAATACCATCTCCCGCATCGGCGCCCCCCCAAAGTCCTGCAGAACCCAAATTGGAATTATTGATGGTTATACCATCAACAACATATAGGGGTTGGTTGTTCCCACTTAAGGAACTATTTCCACGAATGATAACTCGGGTTGATCCTTTAGCTCCAGTTGCATTACCAGAAATTTGAACCCCAGCAATTTTCCCCTGAAGTGCATTGATCGCATTCGTCGATTTTACCGTGTTGATTTCATCTCCCTCCACCTGAGTCACAGAGTAACCAACAGCTTTTGTATTTCTTTTTATACCCAAAGCCGTTACCACGACTTCCTCCAACTTGTTATCCGGTAAAAGTTGTACATTAATTTGCGAAGCCGCTCCAACTTGGATTATTTGGCTCGAATAGCCCACAAAACTGAATTCTAAGGATTGACCCTGAGAAACTTCAATGCTATAATTGCCATCAAAGTCAGAAGAAACCCCTTGATTGGTTCCTTGAACTAAAACGGTAGCACCGGGTAGTGGAATACCATTTTCATCTGTAACATTTCCCGTAACTATCTGTGCCTGTACGACATAAATAAACAAACTCAGAAAGAAAAAGAAAATAATTTTTTTATTTTGCAGATTCATAAAGGATAAGATTTTAAGGTTAATAATTTTTAAAATAAATTAATCTTAGTTGTTTTGTTCGCTCTTAGCCCTTGATATTTTTTTTTAAAAACAATTAAAAATTTAAAATTCTTAAAAAAGAACCAAAAATTTTTAACTATATAAATTTTGTGTTTTATACTTGAATTCGTTCCCCAAAAAACGCATAACATTGAAATATAAAGAGAGGTTTTTTACTTTGCATGAGTATTGACTCCTGAAAGAAAAAAAGAATTAAAGCTGGAGCTTTAAAAATTCAAGATCATTAAATCGTTTGAAAAAAAGGATTTCTTTGATGAAATTGTAGATACGTCTTTGAAGCGATTCTAAAAAATAGAATAGTTCTAAAATGAAATCCCATAAAATTTTGTGCTTTTTTAAAGAAAATTCTGAATTAAACATAAAAAGCCGACCTATAAAAAGTCGGCTTTGAAGTACCTTGGGTGGGAATCGAACCCACACTCCCGAAAGAACTGGATTTTGAATCCAGCGCGTCTACCAATTCCGCCACCAAGGCATTGTTTATATTTTTTGCGAATTTCGCGTAATTTTTCTTTTCCTACTCCTGATTTCCAATATTTTTCTCTCTCCCTTGCTTCAATTCTAGTTTCTATTATTTCAGAATATAATAACTCAAAAGGAGCGTATGGTTTTGTTATTCTTTCCCTACCGCTATTATGTCGTTTAATTCTTCTTGTTAAATTAGAAGTCAAACCCACATAAATATAATTTCTTTTTAAACTTGAAAGAGCATATACCCAAAACATTTCAAAATATCAATTAGCGCGCCTGCCTGTCGGCAGACAGGTCTACCAATTCCGCCACCAAGGCAAAGATTAGATGGTTGTGCAAATGCCCAACCCGCTAAAACGAGCCCAAAAGTAATGATTTTTTTGGCATACTTTAAATTCAAAAAAATAAATTTTAGGTTTGCCACAAAAATTGACAAAAAACGAAATGCCCTTCCACGGTTTAAAAAAAAATTCATAAATTCCTGAATACTCATTAAAATCCCATGAAAGTAATTTTTTATACTAGAGAATACCCTCCTTATGTTTACGGTGGTGCCGGTGTGCATGTTGAATATCTCGCACAAGAATTGTCCCAATTAATGGAAGTTGACGTTCGCAGTTTTGGCGATCAAAAAGAACAACATCCCCAACTCAGTGTTCAAGGCTATCCCTATGAAAATCCCATTTTTGATGCTTCGGACAAAAAATTAAAAGGCGTCTTCCAAACCCTCAGCACCTGTATTCAGATGAATGGACAAGCGGTGGATGCAGATGTGGTGCACTGCCATACTTGGTATGCACAATTTGCCGGTATTGTTTCAAAACTTTGTTATGGCACTCCACTGGTCATCACCACCCACTCCCTCGAACCACTCCGACCTTGGAAAAGGGAACAATTGGGCAGAGGCTATGAAGCCTCCTCCTGGATTGAAAAAACAGCCATAGAAATGGCCGATGCCGTCATCGCCGTTTCCAAAGAAACCAAAGAAGATGTATTAAAATATTTTGAGGTCGATAAAGAAAAAGTAAAAGTGATTTACAACGGGATTCGGCTTGAAGAATACACTCCAACAGCTCAAACCACTGCGTTGGAAAAATATGGAGTGGACAGCAGTAAACCCTATGTACTTTTTGTAGGGCGAATAACCCGCCAAAAAGGAATCATTTATTTGGTCAACGCCATCCAACACATACATCCGGACACCCAGATAGTGCTTTGTGCCGGAGCCCCCGATACGCCCGAAATTGAAAAAGAAATGGAAGCTGCCGTAGCTGCCATAAAAAACACTCGCAGCAATTTGATTTGGATTGCCGAAATGTTGGACAAACCTTCCATCATACAGTTTTATTCGCATGCCGCTGTATTTTGCTGCCCCTCCATCTACGAGCCTTTTGGTATTATCAACATCGAGGCGATGGCTTGCGAAACCGCCGTTGTCGCCAGTGCCGTTGGAGGAATCAAAGAAGTGGTTGTTCATGAAGAAACCGGAATTTTAGTACCTGTTGAACAGCATCAAGTGGCTCCTTTTGCACCCGTTGATCCGGAACAATTTTCCAAGGATTTGGCAGCTGGCATCAATCGCCTAATCGCCGATCCGGCACTTTGTAAAAAAATGGCGGAAAATGGAAGGCGCAGAGTAGAAGAACATTTTGATTGGAAAATCATTGCTCAAGAAGTGAAAAGCTTATACGAATCCCTAAAAACAAACTCATGATAAATAATAAAGTACTTTCCATTATCCTTGGTGGTGGTCAAGGCAGCAGACTCTATCCCCTCACCGAATCTCGATCCAAACCTGCGGTGCCTATCGCCGGAAAATATCGTTTGGTGGATATTCCCATTTCGAACTGTATCAATTCCGACATCAAGCGAATGTTTGTACTGACGCAGTTTAATTCTGCTTCCCTGAACAGACACATCAAAAACACTTTCCATTTTAGTTTTTTTAGTGCGGCTTTTGTAGACGTATTGGCAGCAGAGCAAACTCCCGAAAACAAAACCTGGTTTCAAGGAACGGCAGATGCCGTCCGACAAAGTATGCATCATTTTCTTTCGCACGATTTTGAATACGCCCTCATCCTTTCTGGGGATCAGCTCTACCAAATGGATTTTAACGATATGGTGGAAGCACATATCGCTCAAAAGGCCGAAATCACTATCGCCACTTTGCCCGTTGGTGAAAAGGAAGCGCCTAGCTTTGGGATTTTAAAAACCGATGAAAACAATATCATTACTTCCTTTGTTGAAAAACCAGCTGCCGCTGAACTGCCCGAGTGGGTTACTCCCACCAGTCCAGAAATGCAAGCTCAAAAAAGAAATCACCTTGCTTCCATGGGAATCTACATCTTTAACAAAGATTTATTGGTGGAATTGATGAACGACCCCACAACCAACGATTTCGGGAAGGAAATTATTCCGCAATCCATTCACACCCACAAAGTGCTGAGCTATCCTTTTGAAGGGTATTGGACAGATATTGGAAATATAGATTCCTTTTTTGAAGCCAATATTGGCCTCACCGCCAAGCTTCCCGACTTTGACTTGTATTCCAAAAAAAGTGTCTATACCCGTGCACGAATACTACCCACCTCTAAATTCTCCTCCACCCAGTTGGAACAGTCAATCGTTGCCGACGGTTGCATCATCAGTGCTGCAAAAATTGAACGTTCTGTGATCGGAATACGCTCAAGAATTAGAAGTGAAACCACCATCATCAACACCTATATGATGGGGATTGATCGTTATGAATCTCTGGAAGAAATTCAAAATGAATCCGTGATTCCGGCAGGTATTGGAGAACGTTGTTTCATCAAAAACGTAATTATTGACAAAAACTGTCGTATTGGAAATGATGTACACATTCACGGATCAAAGGATTTAAAAGATATCGAAACGGATTTATATGTCATCAAAGACGGCATCGTGGTAATTAAGAAAAATGCAATAATACCGCACGGGTTTAGCCTAAAATAGGCTTCGATAATCTGTCGTTTACGGCTCTGTTTTGAATCTGTTTTGGTGGGGTTTTCTGTCCCCTTTGAGATGCCACAACTTTATGATAAAGAAGCTATTGTCTAAAAGAAAATAATTTCTAAATTTGCAGACCTTTATAGGCAAGCATTTGGAAACTCCCGTTAAAATATTTTCCTGTACACAAAGCCATGATTTGGCGGAGGCTATTGCCAAAGAATACGGCACGCCCCTGGGCAAAATCAACTTTTCGCGCTACAGCGATGGCGAATTTCAACCCTCCTTTGAAGAAACGGTTCGAGGAGCTCGCTTGTTTATTATTGGTTCTACCCACCCATCATCGGAAAATTTGATGGAAATGTTGTTGATGTTAGATGCTGCCAAGCGTGCTTCTGCCCGACATATTACCGCCGTACTTCCCTATTTTGGATGGGCACGACAAGATCGCAAAGACAAACCCCGTGTTCCGATTGGTGCCAAACTCATTGCAAAATTATTGGAGGCTGCCGGAGCAACGCGCATTATTACGATGGATTTGCATGCCGATCAAATTCAAGGGTTTTTTGAAAAACCGGTAGATCATTTGTTTGCTTCCACCATATTTTTGCCATACGTAAAAGAACTAAACCTATCGGACCTCACTATTGCTTCTCCTGATATGGGAGGTTCCAAAAGAGCCTATGCCTATTCAAAATTTTTGGAAAGCGATGTTGTCATTTGTTACAAGCAACGGGCAAAAGCCAATGTCATCTCGCACATGGAGTTGATTGGGGATGTGAAAGGAAAAAATGTCATCCTTGTTGATGACATGGTGGACACCGCCGGAACCTTGACCAAAGCCGCCGATATTATGATTGAACGGGGTGCCCTTTCGGTACGTGCCATTTGTACACATGCCCTTCTTTCTGGCGATGCTTATGAAAAAATTGAAAAATCCAAATTGGAATCGCTCATCGTAACGGACTCCATTCCTCCACGAAGAGCGCACCCCAAAGTAAAAGTCTTGAGTTGTGCCCCACTCTTTGCGCAAGTGATGAATAAAGTACACTTCAACAAATCGATCAGTTCGAAATTTATTATGTAATCAATTTAAATAAACTATAATGAAATCTATCACAATTAATGGTTCTAAAAGAGAAAGCGTAGGCAAGGTTGCTACCAAAGCCTTACGCAATGCTGGAAGAGTTCCTTGTGTGTTGTACGGTGGAGGGGAACCCCTACACTTTTCGGCGCCGGAACTTGGTTTCAGCAAACTCGTTTACACCCCCAATGCACACACGGTCGTCATCAAACTGGAAGATGGTTCCAAAATCAACGCCATTCTTCAAGACATCCAATTTCACCCCGTGAGTGATAAAATTTTACACGTTGATTTTTATCAATTATTTGATAATAAAGAAATCTCAATGGATATTCCTGTGCGTCTTCAAGGAGCTGCTCCAGGAGTATTGAACAGTGGTGGGGTGTTGCGTTTAAACAAACGTAAACTTAGAGTGCGTGCACTGCCCGGCGACCTTCCCGATGTGATTATTGCCGATATTTCAAAATTAAGACTCGGAAACAAACTTTACACCTCGGAACTTCCTGCGGAAAAATATTCCATCTTGCACCCCGACAATACAGTGGTTTGTCAAGTGAGAACTTCAAGAACCTCGGTCGCTGACACAGGGGACGATGAAGACTCAGATGACTCCAGTACAGCCGCTGAAGGAAAGGCTCCAGCAGCAGCAGCGGAAGCCAACGCGGAAAACTAGACTTCTCGTTTTAATAATTTCTAAAGCATATCGTTTTTTAGCGGTATGCTTTTTTTATTTTTACAAATGTTTTTCTTCCAACGCTTTTTTAAAAAAAACAAACCTCCCTTGGCAATGAAAAAATTTTTAATTGTAGGTCTTGGCAATATCGGTGTTGAATATGAAAACACGCGGCACAATATTGGTTTCCAGGTTATTCACGCCATGGCAGCATTGTTTGATTTGCCGCTCGAATCCCAAAAACTCGCTTTTCGCGCTTTGTTAAAACACAAGGGAAGACAATTTGTGCTTATTCAACCCACCACATATATGAATCTCAGTGGGAAAGCGGTGCGCTATTGGGCGCTAAAAGAAAACATCCCTTTGGAAAATATACTCATCATCACCGACGAACTCCATCTTCCTTTTGGAACTTTGCGATTGAAGCAAAAAGGGAGTGACGGGGGGCACAACGGACTGAAAGACATACAGGCACAACTGAATACACCCAATTATTGCCGCCTGAGATTTGGAATTGGTCAAGAAGAAAAACAGGGAGACCAGGTGCGTTTTGTTTTGGATGAATGGAATGAAGAAGAAAAGGCACAATTGAAAGAACGCATTCAAAAATGTTGCGAAATCATTCTTTCTTTTGGATTGCAAGGCGTCCAACCCACCATGAATGCTTTTAACGGCAAATAGTTCCTTATTTCGTCGTGAAAACAGCTACTCCCGAACTGGATTTATTTCCTACCTCGTCAACGGTAATCACTTCCCAATAGTAGGTGGTGTCAGGATTTAAATTTACTATGACACTACTGTTTACGACCCCTGATTGTTGGAGACTTAAAGAAGTTTCAGAAGTTCCCAAATAAACCTCATAACTTGAGATGTCATTATCCAAATCACTTCCCGACCAAATAAATTCATAATTTCCGGAGGCTGGTAGGGTGACACTCGCTTCATTTTCGGGCTGCAGCAATTCTGCCGGGAAAGGAAGGTGGGTCGCTGCTACTTCGCCCTCTAAAAAAAATTGCCAAACCTCGCTTTTGGTCGTTTCCTCGGTCAAAGCTGAGGAAGAAATAATATACCACGCATAATATGAATTCGCCTCCAAAATTAAATACTGATTGGTAAAAGTGGTTGATTTACGAGATAAAGCCCCTGTGGCTGAATTTTGCACAACCAATTCGTATTGATCTGTATGGAGTGATTCCAACCATTCAAATTCAACCTGCCGCTGGTTTTCATCAATTCGATCGGCCGTTGTACAGGCATTCAAATTTGCAGGAGCCACCAATTGAACCGCCTCTGGAACCGGAATCGGATCCGGCTTGCAGCCGAGAAGTACGAATAGTATTAAAATCAGTGTGCTTCTCATCGTTTTAATAATTTAAAACTTTCTACATGGGTTCCATAATCCAATTTTACGATATATACCCCTGCGGTATACGCCGACATAGAAAGGGGCAACGCTTGCGCAGCAGTAGGAATTTGGGTAGTCTCCCATAACAATCCACCGCTGCTGTTGTACATACGAATACTGAGTGGGTGTTGTTGCGGTAAAACAATATGTGCCACCTCCGAAACAGGATTGGGATAATATTTGGCCGTATCTTCTAAATTTATCCATTCTTCATAGGTACCCTGACAGCTTTCTCCGGTTGAAACACTAAACTTATTCAGTCCTTTCTTCAAGAAAAATTGAGCATTGCTTGTTGTTCCCGGAAGCGTAAATTGGGTATCATTTATTTGAACATAGTACACGGCACCCCCCGCAAATTCCAACTGCAATTGTTGGGTTTGGGCGAGTACGCTTGCATTAACCCAAAGCCTTTCGGGAGCAGCGATTTCGGTTTCAAAGCACCTTTCATAGCCGGGAACATCGCGTGTTGTGACACAAAGACGATAACTCCCCGCTGCCAAATTACTGATTGTTCTTCCTGTTGTAGTAAAATCATAATTGCGACTGTATCCATTGTCCGCAGTGATTAGAACACTGTAATTGTAGGCTGCAGTTGCCGTCAATTGAATCTCCCCATTGCTTTTGTCCGGGCAGCTGATTTCCTTTCGGCTGATACTGATGTTCTCGGGGGCATATAAATCGCACAAATCTCCAATACCGTTGTTGTTGCTGTCGAGTTGATCGGGATTGGTGATATACGGACAATTGTCCACCAAATCTATTAAAGTATCATCATCAGAATTGGGTAAGACAGCTCCCAACAAACAAAATTCTAATCTAAAATCGATCAATCTACCAACATCCTCTTGGAATTGATCTAGGATTTTGAGCGACCAAACCCCTGCTGCAGAAGTCCCATAAAGTTCGGAAAGATCATCAATAGGGGTATATGTTCCCGTAAAGGGTGGAGTACCGTTGAGCACACTGGTTTGAGCTTCTGCATCAAAAATAGTTTGAGAGAAATCATCTTCTTCTCCCCCCAATTGATCGACGAGTAAAAAAGTTCTTTCATCCGGGGCTACAAGATAAAGGGTCAAATCTTCTAAATAGGTATGATCGATGGACAACAGCACATTCACATCCTTAATCACAGCATCGTAATTCACCATTATAGAAGCAGTTGTAACACCAATAGAAACTTCGTTCGCATCTTTAATGGGTAAGGGCAACTCTTCCTGCTCGAAAGTAACGCATTCCACAACAATTGTCTTAAAACTTCGGGTTTCAGAAAAGCTGCTTTCGCTGCAGGCATTTTTACTTTTTACCCTCCAATAATACTCTGTCCCGCTCAATAAATCATCCACCTGATAGGAGGCCTCGGTTAGGTTGTACTCTCGGTCAATTTGTGAAAAATCTGCGATTTTAGAAAATTGCAAAATATAAGCATTGGCATTGCTATCGGTTTCCCAAGAAAAATTATTGCTTAAGTCAACCTCTTGAGCGCCGTCCGCCAAACTGTTCAAGGTTGGAGCTTCAAATTCCAGATTACGGATTTGGGCATCCACCGCAAAGGGATAGCTTTGGCTGCCTGAGCGTGCTTGAATATTAAAAACGAGTTCGCCGGGATCCTTTCCTTTTAGCCCGGAAAAAGTTACTGTACCGGAAGCATCTGTTGCGGCATATGTGTTTTTGGAAAAAACAGCAGTTACGCCAGTAGGAAGGTCTGACACGGCTAAGCTAATGTTGGAATTAAATCCTGTAGCACGATCGATAGTAAAATTGTAAACTAACCGATTTTCATTACAAGCTTCCAATTCGAAAGCCTCAAAAAACAATGCAAAAGAACGGCTACTGATTGTAAAAGGTGTTGCGTTGACCGCATAATATATTGAATTGGTGGGTTCAATTTTTATTCGTGCCGAACTCGTGTCGATACCATTAGGAACAACAATTTCTTCCAAACCATCGTTGGCCGTGGCCGTCGCCAAAGAGATGGTGAAATTTTGTCCCCCATCTAAGGAAAGCAATATGTCGACCGATGTTGTGCCAATCGTACCTCTGTCCGTATTGGCAACATCCCAGCCGATGACTTGTCGAGACCCACCTTCCCAAAGCGTTGTGGCACTATCTTGGGTATTGATTTTAAAAGGACCTGCATTGGCCACCACAACCAATTGCGTAGCATCTTGTGCAATTTGATATTCATCTCCTACCCTTTGTCTTAGCGTGACGCCCCATTTGAGGCTTCTTCCAATTTCGGAAACGGTTTCCCAGGTGGAAGTAATATCAGGATTGGTTTGGGTTAATTCGCCGGCTAATACTTGATCGATGTTGGGAATGCTTCGCCACGTATTTTCGGTGGGAGGAAGTGATCGAGCTAATGCACCACGGGTGTTGGAGGCTCCAAAATTACTGGACGTAATAATTCCCGCATCCAATTGCTCCCAGGTGTAATTTAGTGCGTCTGCATTTTCAACGGAAGTCGTCGCCTGGAGCATATAGGCTGTTCCCTTTGGGATTTTATAGTCTTGTCCTGCGTCTACATTGGGCGTGCTACTTTCAAAAGTCACGCTGGTTCCACAATTTACTCCATCCAATACGGATGCAATATTTTGAATGCTTTGATAGTGAAAATAAGCATCGCCATGCAACTGAACATTATCTTCTCCTACCAGTCCG
Organism: Flavobacteriaceae bacterium; assembly: GCA_018699935.1. Classification (GTDB taxonomy): domain Bacteria; phylum Bacteroidota; class Bacteroidia; order Flavobacteriales; family Flavobacteriaceae; genus MS024-2A. Next base: position 62,806 of record JABISF010000034.1, read on the forward strand.
GCATAACTCATAATGGTGGTGCCACTTCCCGGTTCCACATTGAATCCAGTAGCTTCAGACTCAAAAGAATAGGTATGATAGGCTCCAAATTGATGGCCTAATTCATGCCCCAAATAATCCAAATCGAAATAGTCGTTTTTATATTCGCCTCCAAATTCATCCACAAAAGGGTGGGTGGTGTATCCACTGCCTTTAAGCCCATCCACACAAACACAGCCAATACAGCCCGCATCGCCGTCCGCCTCGCCATAATCGACCAAATGTCCCACATCATAGCCTTCATCTCCTATTTTTTCGTCTAAAATTTGCTGCAGTTGTTTTGCGTAATTTCCTCCTGTAAATGGATCTGTATCGGCGTCTTCATAAAACAAATCCAAATCGGAAACAATTTCCAATTGAACATTGACATCGCGACCAAAAATTTCATTCACCCGGTTGATGGAACTCACCAATGCAGCAAAAGCATCTTCTTGATTGGTCCCGTTGGAATCGTCGTCGTCTCCCCAAAAATTGGTGTATTCTTCAGTGGCTGCAAGGGCTATTCTAAAAGTGCGCATAGCCGAACTCACCGCCGTCTTTTGGGTGGCTCCCACCCCATTTTTTACCGAAAAAGCATTGGAGCTGGTTTTACACTGAAAGCTATTCGCGTCCGAGGATTTTTGAGTGTAGGCATAATGCAACCCTTTTTGTTTGGTGGAAGGTTGTAAAAAGAAATCTTCTTGGTGGGGAAGTTGTAACCAAAAATTTGTCCCTTGGGGGGTGATGCTCACCCTCACACGAAGTTCGGGGCGCTGCATACTTTTTCCTACAAATGTTCGGAGCTGAGGATACTTTTTTTGCAATTCCGGACTCAAAACAGAAATCGAATGAAGTTGAAACGATTCTTCCTCGCCCCGCTCATTGGGAAACTTCATCACCAGAGCTTCTGAAAAAGAAGAGGGATTGGACTTAGACAACGATTGAGGAACCAAAAGTTGTTTGTAAAACACTCCCTTTTCGCCATCGTTCTTCATTTGTATCTTGTGATCCCTTGGAGCTACTTTTTGCCAAAACTCTTGACCAAAACCCAAGCTCGCACAAAGTAGCACCATCAAAAAAAAGGCACTGTACTTCGAAACTGTAAAATCTTTTAAAATCGCTGCCACTCGAATCCTTCCGTTTTCGTCTAAAAATAAGTAAACAAATTCGTGTTTGCACTAGAAAGGTGTATTTTTGTGCTGCAAAAAATCCTTCGAGCACATCGTATGAATGTTTTTAATCCGTTGGAGCAATACGTTTCTTCAACCCAATCTATTTTGACTATTGGGACTTTTGATGGGGTTCATGTGGGACATCAAAAAATCATTCGTGCCCTGGTAGAAGAAGCGCATCAAAAAGGACTTTTGGCCAATGTTTTGACGTTTTTTCCACATCCTCGAATGGTTTTGAAAAAAGAAAGTAACATCAAGCTGATTGATACTTTGGAGGAAAAAGAAGCCCTTTTGCGACAACTGGGGGTGGACAACCTCATTATACATCCGTTTTCCAAAGCGTTTTCACAACTTTCAGCCTTGGAATTTACAAGAGATATTTTGGTTGAAAAACTGAATATCGCCAAGCTGATTATTGGTTACGATCATCGTTTTGGAAAAAACCGTGAGGCCACCGTTGAAGACTTGATTAGGCTTGGAGTAAAATATAATTTCGAAGTAAAAGTTCTTCCCCCCGAGCAGGTGGATGCAATCACTGTCAGTTCGACCAAAATTCGGCACACTATTGCTGATGGAGATATGGAACAGACCCAAGCGTTTTTGGGGCGTCCTTTTGCAATAACTGGAAAAGTAGTCCGGGGAGATCAAATTGGGCGAACCATCAATTTTCCAACGGCCAATTTAGCAATAAGCGATTCCTATAAAATGATCCCCACCGAAGGCGTTTATATCGTCCGATCAGCCCTCGAGGGCAGCACTTGTTTTGGAATGATGAATATTGGGAATCGTCCCACCGTAGCGGGAACCCAAACTACTGTGGAAGTCCACTTTTTTGACTTAGACAAAGATCTTTACGGAGCAACCCTAAAAGTGGAACTCCTAAAAAAAATTAGAGCGGAAAAAAAATTTGACTCCTTGGCGAGTTTGCAAAAGCAAATCGCCAAAGATCAAGAAATTTGCTTAGAAACAATTAATGAAAACAACTGGCATTAAATTGCTGTATTTTTGAAAAAAATAACATCCTTATGTTAGCACTCCAATTTATTAGAGAAAATAGAGATCAAATTTTGAAGGATTTGGCCAAACGTAATTTTGGTCAGCCCGAATTAATCGATCAAATCATTGCCCTCGATCAAAGTCGTAGAAGTCAACAAGCGCATTTGGATCAACAACTTTCCCGATCCAACCAATTGGCAAAAGAAATTGGGCAACTCTACAAAGAAGGAGCGACTGAAAAAGCAGCTACCTTAAAAGAAGAAACTGCGGTTTTAAAACAAACAACCAAACAACTCCAAGATAGCTTACAACAAACCCTAGCGGATTTGCAAGACTTGCGCACCCAAATTCCAAATGTGCCAGACGCCACTGTACCTGCGGGGACTTCGGAAGCTGATAATGAGGAGGTTTTCCGATTTGGAACGATGCCAAATTTGGATGCTACCGCCAAACCGCATTGGGAATTGGCCGCCGATTATGATCTGATTGATTTTGAATTGGGAAGTAAAATTACGGGTGCCGGATTTCCAGTGTATAAAGGAAAAGGCGCGCGATTGCAACGTGCTTTAATCAATTATTTCCTCGATAAAAATACAGCTGCCGGCTACAAAGAAATGCAAGTTCCGCACATGGTCAATGCCGAGTCCGGATTTGGCACTGGGCAATTGCCCGATAAAGAAGGGCAAATGTATCACGTCCAAAACGACGATTTGTATTTAATCCCCACGGCTGAGGTGCCACTGACCAATCTCTATCGCAATCAACTTTTGGATGTCGCTGAATTGCCCATTTGCTTGACCGGTTATACGCCTTGTTTTCGCAGAGAAGCCGGAAGCTACGGCGCACATGTCCGAGGACTCAACCGCTTGCACCAGTTTGATAAAGTAGAAATTGTTCGTATCGAAACACCCAAAAATAGTGCAGCTGCACTTGAAGGCATGGTGGAACATGTTAAAAATATTTTAGCAGAATTAGAATTGCCCTACCGCATATTACGCTTGTGCGGCGGTGATTTAGGTTTTACTTCTGCGCTTACTTTTGATTTTGAAATTTATTCTGCAGCGCAGGAACGTTGGTTGGAAATCAGTTCGGTGTCCACCTTTAATAGTTTCCAAGCCGAACGCCTTCAATTGCGCTACAAAGATAATAGTGGTAAAAAACAAAGTGTACATACCCTAAACGGGAGTTCCTTAGCCCTGCCAAGAGTGGTTGCCGGCTTACTAGAAAACTGTCAAACCCCCGAAGGAATTTTATTGCCTAAGGCTTTGGTTCCCTACACTGGTTTTGACCGAATATCGCATTAAATGTATATCTACAACCTCACGGCGCAAGTCATTCCCGAACTCGAACAGCAATGGTTGGAATGGGTACACAAAATTCATATTCCTGAAATGCTCGGTCATGCTGCTTTGAAAAAAGTTCAACTCTTGCGAATTCAAGCCGTGCAGGATAGTGCTCAAACCTATGCCCTGCAATACCATTCCCCTGAGAAAGCGAGCTATGAAACGTTCTGGAAAAGTCATGAGGCGATACTGATGGAAAGCTTTCAAAAACATTTTGGAGCGGGCGTGTTGACTTTTGCCACGCATTTGGAATTGATAGCAAATCAACAATGAAGGAGGTACGCGCCAAAAAAAAACTCGGCCAGCATTTCCTCAAGGATCTTAATATTGCCAAAAAAATTGCGCAAACAATCGATCAACAAAGCTGTGAAAACATCCTTGAAATTGGTCCGGGCATGGGCGTTTTAACCCAATATTTACTCCAAGGAAAAGGCACCCTCAAAGCCGTTGAAATCGACAGTGAATCGGTAGCCTATTTGCATGCACACTTCCCCGTTTTGAGCAATCGTATTTTTGAAATGGATTTCCTGAAAATGGATATTTCGCTCCCTTTTGGGGGTGAGACTTTTGCTGTGGTGGGGAATTTTCCCTACAATATATCTACGCAAATTGTTTTTAAAACCTTGGAAAACCGTACTCTAATTCCCTTTTTTGCGGGTATGTTTCAAAAGGAAGTTGCCCAACGAATTTGTGAAGTACCGGGCTCCAAACGCTACGGTATTCTTTCGGTTTTGACCCAATTATTTTATGATACCGAATATCTGTTTACGGTACCTCCACACGTTTTTGATCCCCCTCCCAAAGTAGATTCCGCGGTCATCTCCCTCACACGAAAAACCGATTTTCATTTGGATTGTGATGAAGCCTTGCTGTTTAAAGTGGTTAAAACGAGTTTCCAACAACGTCGAAAAACACTTCGTAACAGTTTAAAAACATTGAATCTACCGCTTAATTTAAGAGAAGATGCTATCTTTGACCTGCGTCCGGAAAAACTTTCGGGGGCAGATTTTGTCCAACTGACAAAACGGATAAGTGATGGCTACATTTCAGATTGACAAGGCGTATATCAGCAGCATCCAGCAACTCATTGCGGAAGAAGATACCCGTCGATTAAAATTAAAGTTGCGAAATCTGCACTATGCCGACATCGCTGAAATTATCTCTGAAATTGAAGTTGAAGAAGCCACCTATTTAGTCAAACTCCTCGATAGCGAAACCACGGCTGAAGCCCTGGCAGAGGTTGATGTTGACATACGGGAAGGCATTTTTGAAAATTTATCGGCGCGCGAAATCGCGGAAGAAGTGGCTGAATTGGATACCGATGATGCGGCAGACATCATTTTGGAATTGCCCGAAGAGCGAAAAGAAAAGGTCATGGCTCAAATCGAAGATGATGAGCATGCCCAAGACATACGCGATTTGTTGCGCTATGACGAAAATAGTGCAGGAGGACTAATGGCCAAAGAATTGGTGAAAGTACAGGAAGACCTCAGCGTACTGAATTGCCTGAACGAAATGCGTGCCCAAGCCGAGAATGTTACCCGGGTACACTCCATCTATGTGGTAGACAAAGACAATAAATTAAAAGGAAGACTTTCGCTTAAAGACCTCATTACTGCAAATTCTAAAGCCAAAGTAAAAGATATTTATATTCCCAAAGTAGATGCGGTCACTGTGGATCAAGACAGTGAAGAAGTGGCTAAAATCATGTCCAAATACAATCTGGAAGCCATTCCGGTGGTGAATAGCAAAAATCAGCTTTTGGGGCGCATTACCATTGATGATATTGTGGATGTGATTAAAGAAGAAGCCGATAAAGACTATCAGATGGCTGCGGGGATTTCTACGGATGTAGAAGCCGATGACAGTATCATCGAATTGGTCAAAGCCCGACTTCCTTGGCTGTTTTTGGGCTTGATGGGTGGATTGGGCAGTGTTTTTATTCTTCAAGATTTTGAAACTATCATGGAGATTCCAAAGTTGCGGAATCTGTTTTTCTATACTCCACTGATTGCTGCCATGGCGGGAAATGTAGGGGTTCAATCTTCGGCAATTATTGTTCAAGGTTTGGCCAATGACAATGTCAAAGGCTCCTTGATCAATCGGTTATTTAAGGAAGTAGGATTGAGTTTGATCAACGGTTTTGCTTTAGCATTACTCATCATCCTTTTTGGGCTTATCATTCAACAAGAATTTTTAGTCAGTATAACTATTGCTGGCTCCATGATGTTGGTCATCGTCGTTGCGGCTTTAGTGGGCACTTTTGTTCCCATTTTTCTTGACAATCGGGGGATCGATCCGGCCATTGCCACAGGTCCCTTCATCACTACGGCCAACGATATTTTTGGAATCTTTTTGTTTTTCTATTTTGCAAAATTGGTGCTCAGTTTTTGATGACAACCTATCGTATTCTTCACGTTGACGACAATCATCCCCTTCTTTTGGAAGGCTTGACAGCTATGGGTCATGAAAACCATTTGGCCTATGATGTACCTCTTGAAACCTTACTCCCAAGCCTTTCCCAATACGATGGCTTGGTCATTCGCAGTCGCTTTCCCATCGACAAAACTTTTATCGATGCAGCAACGAAGCTAAAATTTATAGCGCGTGTGGGTGCCGGTTTGGAAAATATCGATCGGGAGTATGCTCAATCAAAAAACATCGCTCTTATTGCTGCGCCCGAAGGAAATCGGAATGCCGTGGGCGAGCAAGCCCTAGGAATGCTGTTGGCATTGACCAACAAACTCCGTCCCGCCCACCAAAGTATTCAACAAGGGCAGTGGTTACGTGAAGCACACAGAGGATGGGAATTAGAAGGAAAAACGGTAGGGATCATTGGTTATGGAAACACCGGCAAAAGTTTTGCCAAAAAACTACAGGGTTTTGCGGTCAACGTCCTTTGTCATGACATCCTTCCAAAGGTCGGCGATGCTTATGCGACACAGGTAGATTTGGCCAGCCTGCAAGCAGCATCTCATGTAATTAGTTTACACATTCCTCAGACACCGCTTACCCACGGGATGATCCATCGAAAATTTATTGATCAAATGCAACATCCGTTTTGGTTGATCAATACCGCCCGGGGCAAAGCGGTAATCACAGAAGATTTGGTGGAAGGACTCAAATCCGGAAAAATCTTAGGCGCAGCGCTGGATGTTTTGGAATATGAATCCGCCTCATTCCACTCCATTTTTAACGCTCAACAACGGCCTCCGGCATTGGATTACTTGCTTCATGCCGACCAAGTCCTGCTCAGCCCTCATGTGGCGGGCTGGACCTTTGAAAGTCATCAAAAACTAGCACAAACTATTGTCGATAAAATCAAAAACTTAAATGAATAAGAAAAATGTATTGGTACTTTGTACCGGAAATTCTTGCCGTAGTCAAATAGCACACGGCTGGTTAAACTATTTTACAGGAGGTACAGCCCATATTTACAGTGCAGGTATTGAAACCCACGGAGTGAATCCCAAAGCCATCGCCACCATGGCAGAGGCCGGGGTAGACATCAGCCAGCATACCTCCAATTTGGTGGTAGAGTACAACGCTGTAGATTTTGATTTTATCATCACCGTTTGCGATCATGCTGCAGAAAATTGCCCGGTGATTCCCTCCAAAAAGGCAGTACGCTTACATCACAATTTTTCAGATCCCTCCAAAATAGATGGATCAGAAGCCGAAATTAAAGAGGCGTTTCGAGCCACTCGTGAAACCATCAAAAACTATTGCCAAGCTTTTGTAAAAGAGCAACTTTCTTCGGGTTAGTTTCCTAATAATCAGGAAATTATACTATGCCATAACAAATTGAGCGGTTTCACTCGTCCTCTGTTCTAAAAGTACTTTATTCCCGTTTTTCTGAATTTTTTGTATTGCAGTGGCGTCAAAATGTCGGACCGTGTAAAGCGATACATTTTCGGTGACTTCCACATTAAAACGAGAACGCAACACTCCCAAAAGGTCTTCCAAACGATCGTATTTATTGGTAAAACACACGGAAAAACTAATCGCTGAATTTTGAATTAATTCCACCCGCATTTTGTATTGGTGCAAAAGCGCAAAAATATCGCTGATGTTGTCTTCCACAATAAATGAAAAATCTAAAGAAGAAAGACGCAGTAAAACTTGATCTTTCTTTACAATATAACAAGGCACGTGAGGTTCCAGCGTTTTTCCTTTGGAAACAGCGGTTCCCACTGCAGTGGGGTTTTCAAAAGAGCGCACAAAAAGTGGAATCTCTTTTCTTTGCAAAGGCTGCAAGGTTTTGGGATGAATCACAGAAGCTCCATAAAAAGCCAATTCAATGGCCTCGCGGTAGGAAATTTGATGCAATAGTACTGTATCTTCAAAAACACGTGGATCTCCGTTGAGCACCCCAGCAACATCCTTCCAAATCGTAACGGAAACTGCATTCAAAGCGAAAGCAAAAATGGCGGCACTGTAATCAGAACCTTCGCGACCCAAGGTGGTTGTAAAATTATTGGCGTCACTACCGATAAATCCTTGCGTAATGACCAATTCTTTTTTTGAAACCGAAGCCAAAATGGCTTCTTGGGTACGTTTCCAATCCAAATTGGCTCCGCGGTAGTAATCATCAGTTTTTACAGTAGTTCGGGCGTCTAACCATTGATTTTGAATTCCCTTGTGTTGTAAATACAAATGAATAATCGTTGTCGATAATAATTCTCCGTAACTCACCACTTGATCGTATAAAAAACTGTAATCCGGGGATTTATTGACTTTTAAAAACGCATTGAGTTCTTCAAATAAACGTTGAATATGATCCAACACAGGTGCTGCCTGTGCCTCAAAAAGTGCATGGATGACCTCCAGGTGATACTGCTTGACCTCTAAAATACTGGTGGCCAGTTCCGAAGGGTTTTTAAAATAATTTTCCACCACTAACTCGAGGGCATTGGTGGTTTTTCCCATGGCAGAAACGACAATTAAAGTGTCCTGATAGCCCACGGTTTCCAATATAGAACACACATTTCGAATTCCCTCTGCATCTTTTACCGATGCACCTCCAAATTTGTATACTTTCATAAGTAAATTGATTTGAATTTGCTTGTTTAAAGCCCTTTTTTAAGTTGATTTTTGATTTAAATAATTGAACATCGCCACCCGATCCATTTGCACCGTATCCCAATCCCGAAGGAGGGTTGCACCGCTTTTTTCATAGAATTTGATTGCGGGAGTGTTCCAATCCAAGACATTCCACTCAATCCGTTCAACACCGCGTTGATAGGCTTCTTGAATAAAAGCTTCATACAACTGAGTTCCAATTCCTTTTCCTTTCATGGATTCGGTTACTATCAAATCCTCAAGGTGGAGCGTAGGTCCTTTCCAAGTGGAGTAGCGCGGATAGAACAAAGCCATCCCCACCACAGCATCTGCTACTGTGGCCACAAAGCATTCAAAAAGGGGCTGCGTACCAAAACCGTGGTTTTCAATGTCCGAAACTTGAACTATGACCGCATCGGGTTCTTTTTCAAAGTGGGCTAATTCTTGAATCAAATTCAACAATGTCGCACTGTCTTCCCGTATTGCTTTTCGAATGTTGGCTTTCATTTTGTTCAATTGCGCTGCAAAAATACTATTTCGCAGCATCTAAACTATTTTACCAATGGGTTTATCACAATTTTGTTTGGGAATGTTAAAAACCACACTTTAGTCAAGCCAAAGCAACATTTGCTCTGAAAAAAAGTTGGGGTTTTCTGCATGCAACCAATGCCCGGCTTTGGGAACGTTGATCAGGGTTGATTGGGGAAAGTGTTTCTTTATCAGTGCATGATCCTCACTTTGGATGTAGGGAGAAAGTTCCCCGGCTAAAAACAAAGCGGGTCCGGTAAAACAACTATTTTCCGAAAGACCCGCCCCAATGGCCTCGGATACACCTTTTAAAACCTCAATATTGATACGTAATCCTAAACGTTTTTTATCAACCCAATACAAGTTTTTCAATAAAAACTGTCGTGTTCCGGCATCTGTTATGAAATTGGCCAAAGCATGGTCAGCCTCCGAACGACTTTTTACTTTGTCAAAATCCAAGGCGGCAAGTCCTTTTAAAATTTGATCGTGATGGGGAGGATAATGTTTGGGAGCGATGTCGGCAACGATCAATTTACTGACCCGATCCGGAAAAGCAGTCGCCAAAGTCATAGCCGTTTTTCCTCCCATGGAATGTCCCAAAATAATTGGGTTTTCCAAGCCGTAATAATCCATATAGCGCAACACATCCTCCGCTAAAAGCGGGTAAGAAAATTCTGAACTCCAAAAACTTCGCCCGTGATTGCGTTGATCCAACAAATGAATGGCATACCCTTGGGTGACCCAAAATTTTGCCAGCGATTTCCAATTGTCGCCCATTCCTAAAAAACCGTGGAGAACGATAAAGGGCTTTCCTCCCGCTCCCAAACAGTTGGCGTGTAATAGTTCCATCAGAGCAACCGTTGGAGATACATGGGAATCACATTTTCAAAACCCAAATACAGACTTTCGCAAATAAGCGCATGTCCAATAGAAACCTCCAAAAGCTGGGGAATGTTTTGGGCAAAATACTGGAGATTGTCTAAACTCAAATCATGCCCCGCATTGATGCCAATTCCTAGGGTTTTGGCCAATTCTGCGCATTTGATGTAGGGAGCGATGGCGAGGGCGGGATTCTTTACATATCCGGCAGCATAGGCTTCGGTGTAGAGTTCAATACGATCAGTCCCGGTATCTTTGGCAGCTTCCACCATTTTTAGATCGGGATCTACAAAAATGGAAGTGCGTATGCCCTGTTGCTTAAATTCGGCGATGACCTCTTTTAAAAAAGAAGCGTGTTTTAGGGTGTCCCAACCTGCATTTGAGGTAATGGCATCTTCGGCATCGGGAACCAAAGTGACCTGATCCGGTTTAATTTCTAACACTAGCGCAATAAATTCTGGAATCGGGTTGCCCTCTATATTAAATTCAGTGGTGATACATTTCGGCAATTCCCGTGCATCGGAGTAGCGAATATGACGTTGATCAGGGCGTGGATGAATGGTAATTCCTTGAGCACCAAAGCGCTGCAAATCTTTAGTGACCCCTATAAGATCGGGCATATTGCCTCCTCGAGCATTACGCAAAGTGGCTACTTTGTTGATGTTTACGCTTAATGCAGTCATTGCTTTTAATTTTCGGTAAATGTAGGGGCTTCTTTTTTTTCAAGAAAAAAAAATCTCCCTTTTATCTCAATTTCGAGTTTGTGTAAAACCCAGCCCTCCAATACCCACAGTTTTGTACCTTTGTTTTTATAAAAACAAACCCATGACCATTGCTGTCTATTGTGCATATCCCTCTGAAGAAACGCTTTCTTATGTAGCTCAGGTCATCGATTATTTAACCCGCAAAAATCACAAGGTGCTGTTGATTGATCGTTTGGAGAAAAAAATGAGGGCGTCCCAAGGTACTTTCAGCTATTTTAAAAGCGATGAAATACTTCCTGCAGATGTGGATTATTTATTCTCCGTGGGGGGGGATGGTACTTTCCTGCGATCGGTAACGGTGGTGCGCGATTCAAAAATCCCTATTTTGGGAATCAATACGGGTCGCTTGGGTTTTTTAACCAGTCTGCAAAAAGAGTCGTTATTGAAAGGCATGGAATCCCTTTTTAAAGGACAATTTGATTTAATTTCTCGCTCTTTGTTGGAGGTGCACACCAAACATCCGGTGGATGCCCTGCAAGATTTGGGTTTTGCGTTGAACGAGGTCAGTATCAATCGGAAAAACACGACCAGTATGTTGAGTATAGAAGCCACCCTCAACGACCAACCCTTGACTACCTATTGGTCTGACGGCTTAATTATTTCTACTCCTACTGGCTCTACCGGATATTCGCTCAGCAGTGGTGGTCCTATTGTTTCCCCCGATTCGCAATGTTGGATTTTAAATCCCATAGCACCTCACAACATCAATATGCGCCCGCTTATTGTTCCCGATTCCACCAAAATTTCTATAAAAGTCACTGGACGCGGCACGCATCATTTGGTTTCACTAGATTCGCGTATTCTCACTTTGGAAAACGGAAATGATATCGTACTCAAAAAAGCCGCTTTTGATATCAAGACCGTTCAATTACAAGGTGATTATTTTTACAATACCCTGAGGGAAAAACTTTTTTGGGGTCAAGACAGCAGAAATACACAATAAATTGGGGCTTTTGGTGTTTAATTAAGACAGCACCAAAAGGTGTCGTAAAAAGTTTGATCCTCCATGCGCAGCTGTCTCCTCATTTTTTTTATTTTCATACGAGTTTTGGTCGCAAATGGCCAATTTCATGAGATTGGAGCATTTATTGGGGGGAGTAATTACATTGGTGATGTCGGAACAAGAAATTATATCCATCCCAATAATTTAGCCTATGGACTGCTTTATAAATGGAATGTCACTACCCGCTATTCCTTTCGGGTTGGGGTTACCTTCACCAAATTGGACGAAAAAGAGTTTTATACCGATGACATCAATCGATTTAGACGCTCTTATAAAGTGGAAAATCCGCTGCAGGAGGCCGTAATAGGTGCTGAAATCAATTTTATAGAATTCAATTTACACCAAGAGCGCTTTCGGGTTTCACCTTATGTCTTTTATGGGGTGAGTTATTTTAGATATGAACAATTTTATCTTACCCCCAACGGGCCTAATAGTCCTCCCACCTATAATTCATACGGAACTACTCAAAAAATGGGTTTTCCCATTATTTTGGGTGTAAAATTTACTCCCAATCCGCTATGGGTTATCGGTTTGGAAATGGGAGCGCGCTATACTTTAACCGATAATTTGGACGGCAGCAATCCCGAAAACCAATTCAGTAATAATCCGGGGTACCAATTTGGAAATATTGGTAATAAAGATTGGTATGTTTTTACTGGTTTAACAATTTCATTTACCTTTGGTGATCTTCCTTGTTATTGCAAAGAAAAATGAAAATACTACCGAAACATTTAGCGATCATAATGGATGGCAATGGTCGCTGGGCAAAGCAACGCGGCAAACAGCGGATCTTTGGTCACAGCAATGGAGTCAAATCCGTACGTGAGGTGGTTGAAGAATGTGCTCGTTTGGGGATTGAATACTTGACTTTATTTGCCTTTTCTACAGAAAACTGGAGTCGCCCCGAAGACGAAGTAAACGTATTGATGAAACTCTTGGTCACCTCCCTAAAAAAGGAATTTAAGAAGCTGGCAGAGAACAATATTGTCCTCAAAACGATTGGAAATACGGCAGCACTTCCGGAAGTGGTTCAAAAAGAATTGGCCTTTGTGATTGAAAAAACAAAAAACAACAGCGGAATGAATCTCACACTTGCCCTAAACTATGGGGCTCGCGAAGAAATCACCCAAGCATTTCGAAGCCTCGCAGTGAAAGTTAAAAATAGCATAATTTCTCCCGAAAAAGTTGACCAATCCGTCATAAATGAACATCTTTACACCCGAAATATGCCGGAGGTCGATTTGTTGATTCGATCCAGTGGAGAAAAAAGAATTAGTAATTTTTTACTGTGGCAAATTGCCTATGCAGAGTTATATTTTACAAAGGTCTTATGGCCCGACTTTAGAAAAGAAGAGTTGCATAACGCATTGTTAAATTACGAAAATAGAGAACGAAGATTTGGAAAAACAAGCGAACAACTTAATGCTTAATAACAAACTATTATTCCCCCTTATTTTGCTGTTTTTTGGTATAACAGCTCCGTCAATATTTGGACAAAATTTGGATTTTTCTAAAGGTAAAACCTACGTCTTAGATTCCATTTCCGTTTCTGGCTTAAAAACATTTAACGACCAAACGGTCATCTCTTTCAGCGGTCTTCGCAAAGGACAAAACGTGAGTATCCCTGGGGAAGAAATCAGTGCTGTAATCAATAAATTATGGGGATTAGACCTTTTTAGTGATATCAATTTTTATGTCACCAACGTTCAAGGGAACAATATTTCCTTGGAAATTGAAATTGAGGAACTTCCGACCCTGACCGATGTAAAAGTGGTTGGCTTAAAAAAGGGAAAAACCGAAGCAATAATCAAAGATACCGAATTGACTGTTGGGAAAAAACTGTCCGAAAGTTTTGTCACCAACACAAAAAACTACATCCTTAATAAAATGAAAAAGGAAGGTTTTTACAATGCAAAAGTCAACCTGAATCAAATCTTGGATAGTACGGAGAAAAACGGCTACAAAATGGTGGTCAATGTGGATCGCGGGAGTCGAATAAAAATTGGCAGCATCAATTTTGAAGGTAATGAAATCTACACCGATCAAAAGCTTCGTCAAAGATTGAAGAAAACAAGACAAAAAAACTCTTTGCGCTTGTGGAAAAAAGCCAAATACATCGAGGAGGATTACAATGCTGATCTTGAAAAATTGATGGACTTTTACAAAGCGAACGGATTTCGAGATGCGCGAATAATTCAAGATTCCATTGGACTTCAAGAAAACATGAGTCTTGCCGCCTATCTAGAAATTGAGGAAGGTCGGAAATACTACTTTGGAGAGATCGATTTTATTGGAAATACGGTGTATTCGGACTATCAACTGCAACAAATACTTGGTTTGCAACAGGGAGATGCCTACAATGGTGTCGAACTTAAAAAACGTATTGCAGACACTTCCAAACCCGATGCTAACGATTTAACGAATCTGTATCAGAACAACGGCTATTTATTCTCTAACATCAATGCCGTGGAAGTCAGTGCCATAAATGATACCATTGATCTTGAAATTCGAATTTCGGAAGGGAAATTGGCAAGTTTTAATAAAATATCTGTTGAAGGAAATACCAAAACCAACGACCATGTGATTTATCGGGAGCTTCGTGCCAAACCTGGCAATTTGTATCGCAAAGACGATGTGGTGCGGACCGTTCGCGAATTGGGGCAATTAGGGTTTTTTGATGCGGAAAATATTGATCCTCAATTTAATAATGTGAACCCCGATGCCGGTACCGTGGATATCAATCTGAGTTTGGTGGAATCCGGTGCCAGTCAAATTGAATTGCAAGGAGGATATGGCGGAGGCGGATTTATCGGAACCTTGGGACTGTCGTTTAACAATTTTTCGATGCGGAATATTTTTAACAAAAAAGCCTATAAACCCCTACCGATGGGGGATGGTCAAAAATTGAGTCTTCGACTGCAAGCCAGCCAATTTTACAACACCTATAGTTTTAGTTTTGCTGAACCTTGGTTGGGTGGAAAACAACCCGTACAATTTTCAACCTCGCTTTCTCACACCGTACAATATCGTTATGACTATTTTACTGGAATGGCCGATCGCAGTCAATCCTTCCAAATTAGTGGTGTAAACTTTGGATTGGCAAAACGTTTGCGCGTTCCCGATGACTTTTTCCAACTTTCTCAATCTCTAGCCTATCAATATTATAACCTTAAAAACTACTTTACAGGACTTTTTACCTTTGGGAATGGCGAGGCCAATAACCTTTCGTATACCGTTGCATTGTCGAGAAATAACACCTACACCAACCCTATTTTTCCAACCGGAGGATCCAGCTTTAGTATTAGCGGAAAGTTCACTCCCCCCTATTCCCTGTTTAACGGGAAGGATTATGCCAATTTGGATCAATTGCCCGAATTTCAGGATGAAAACGGCAATCCACTTTTGGATGCAATCGATCAAGAAAAATTCCGCTGGTTAGAATTTTATAAAATTAAATTTAATGGTACGTGGTATACCAACTTGGTTGACAAATTGGTATTGAAAGCGCAAGCTGATTTTGGTTTCTTGGGTGCTTACAATAAGGATCGTGGCAATATTCCTTTTGAACGTTTTTTCTTAGGAGGTGATGGAATGGTGAGCTATGCCTTGGACGGAAGAGAAACCATCGCTTTGCGGGGTTATGAAAACCAATCATTATCCAGCCGTGACGGAGCCATTATTTACAATAAGTTTTCCCTTGAGCTGCGCTACCCGATCACGCTCAAACCCGCAGCCTCAATTTATGGACTTAGTTTTTTAGAGGCTGGAAATGGTTATGATAGTTTCAGAACCTTCGATCCTTTCAACTCGAAAAGGTCGGCGGGTATTGGAGTAAGAATTTTTATGCCCGCTTTTGGACTTTTAGGCATAGATTTTGGATATGGGTTTGATAATCCGGATCCAAATGTGTCAACTCCCAATGGATGGGAAACCCATTTTGTGATTGGACAACAATTTTAAAAAATAACAATTACAAAAAATAAGTACCCCAATTTTACGTTATAACTCTTATGAAAACACTGCTCATCAAAAAAACTCTACTTTGTTTCCTCCTCTTGTTCAGCACTATTTCAATCGCCCAAAGAGGAACACGCGTAGGCTATATTGACATGAACGTCATTCTGGAAAACATGGACGAATATCAAAACGCCAGTAAACTCCTAGACGACAACATCAAACAGTGGAAAAAAGAAATTGAGCTCAAAAAGATACAATTAAAACAATTTCAAGATCAACTCAATGCCGAGCGGATTCTGCTGACCGCTGAATTGATTGCCGATCGCGAATTGGAAATTCAAGATTTTGCATCAGAAGTGATCAACCTACAAGAAAAACGCTTTGGTCCCTCGGGGGATATGATTATTCAACGCAGTAAATTACTTCAACCCATTCAGGATCAAGTCATGGCAGTCGTAAAAATTATTGCAGAAGAAAAGAAATATGATTTTATTTTTGATCGATCTTCTGAAGTAACTATGTTATATTCCGCAAAAAATTACGATATTAGCGACCTTGTTATAAAACGAATTAACAGACAACAACGAATAGAAAATCGACTTAATCAAATCGAATCAATTAAACAACAACCAACCAGTTCCCAGAATTAATTTTAATCCTTATGAAAAACGTTAAAAACTTTACACTAAGCTTACTTTTTTTGTTCGCTCCACTCACTGCCCTTGTTGCTCAATCTAATGTAGCTCACATCAACACGCAGGAGCTTATCAGCGAAATGCCGGAGGTGATTGCTGCACAAAAAGAGTTAAAAAAATTGGAAGATCAGTTTACTACTGAAATGGAAACTTCTGTAAAAGAATTCCAAACAAAAGCGCAAACTTATAGAGGTGATGCTGAAAATCAAACCGATATAATCAACCAACAACGCCAAGTTGAATTGCAAGACATGCAACAACGTATTCAAGAGTTTAGAGAGACTGCTGCACAAGAATTGCAAAAGCGTTCTGCCGATATGATGCGTCCGCTATACGACAAAGCGCGTGAAGCCATCAATACAGTAGCTACAGCTCAAGGATTTCAGTATGTATTAGATTCCAGCCCAGGAGGAAGTGTTATCACTGCTAGTGGTAAAGACCTTATGGTGGATGTCAAAAAACAATTGGGCTTCTAATGGTCTCAACCACTCATTATTAAAAAAAAGCCGCTCTCGAGCGGCTTTTTTTATGATTTAATTTTTTATGTGGCTTCGAACCAGGAGGAATACATCAAATAGTTTTGAGCAATCCGTTCAATCTCTCCTTTTTGAAGTTCCGGATCTATATCTTTTATTTTTTTAGCAGGTACACCCGCATAAACCGTCCCGGGTGGGACTATTGTTCGCTGTGGCACCACAGCCCCGGCAGCAATGATGCTATTAGAGCCTATCACACAATGGTCCATGACTATACTTCCCATGCCAATCAGCACATGATCTTCGATGGTACATCCGTGTACAATGGCGTTATGCCCCACGGAAACGGAATTTCCAATGTGCGTCGCTGCTTTTTGATAAGTGGCGTGAATCACTGCACCATCTTGAATATTGACTCGATTGCCGATCCGAATACTATTCACGTCTCCGCGAATGACCGCATTAAACCAAACCGAACATTCGTCTCCCAAAATCACATCTCCAACGAGGGTTGCATTTTCGGCAAAATAGCACCCTTTCCCAAAAAGAGGCTCAAAACCCCGTACTGTTTTAATCAGCATCTTTATTTCTTTGTTTAAAAATACAAAAAGTATTTTTTGAGTTTGTTTAAAACCGAAGAACTATCCCAAAGCTTTTGTTTATTTTTGAAAAAAAACTATGAGCAGCTATCAAATCACAGCGCATTCGGAAAAGGGAAATGTTTGGGCACAGTTCGAGATCAACACCTCCATTGGAACCCAAAAAACACTTACCTATAACTCAATAGAGGATGCCAAAGAGGCCCCCCTGATTCAACAATTGTTTTATTTACCCTTTGTCAAATCTGTTCGCTTGTCAGAAAAAACCCTTGAAGTGGAGCGTTTTGACATCTTGGAATGGGAGGATGTTTTGGAAGAAGTGCGTCTACAGCTAGAAAACTACCTCAACGAGGGCGGAATTGTTTTGACCGGTCAGGTGAAAGATAAAATTCCTGTAAGCATCTATGCGGAAAGCACTCCCAATCCGGCGGTGATGAAATTTGTGGCCAATAAATTTTTGGTAACAACGACCTGTGAATTCAAAACTCTTGAAAGTGCAGCACAGGCTCCTCTGGCAAAAGAATTGTTCCGCTTTCCTTTTGTAAAAGAGGTTTTTATCGATGCAAATTATGTGTCGATTTCAAAAACGGATGCCCTAGAATGGAATGTTGTTGTCCAAGAACTCCGAGAATTTATCCGCTCTTTTTTGGAAGCCGGGAACGATGTGGTGACGGCAGTGGAAACCCAACTTTCCGGAGCAGCTGTAAAGGAGGAGAAAGAACGCAACTACAACGAAACGGAAAAAGAAATTGTTGCTATTTTGGATGAATACATTAAACCTGCTGTGGCATCCGATGGCGGCAATATTGTTTTTGATTCCTATGATGCCCATGAAAAAACAGTCAAAGTTATTTTACAAGGGGCTTGTAGCGGATGCCCCTCCTCTACTTTCACGCTCAAAAGTGGTATTGAAAATATGCTTCGTGAGATGATGCCCGAAAAGGTTGCTTTGGTAGAAGCCATCAATGGATGAAACCGCAACACAACCATTTACAACATGCATTGAGTCCCTACCTGCTTCAACATGCACACCACCGCGTGGCATGGCAGCAGTGGGATGATAATCGATTTACGTTTACCAACGAACAAGGTCCACTTTTGATCATCAGTATTGGATATGCCGCCTGTCATTGGTGTCATGTCATGGCGCATGAATGTTTTGAAGACGATGAAGTAGCGGACTATATGAATCAACATTTTATCAGTATAAAAGTAGATCGGGAAGAGCGTCCCGATGTAGATCATTACTATATGCAATCTCTAGTAATGTTGACAGGACAAGGAGGATGGCCCTTGAATATTATAGCACTTCCAGATGGTCGTCCCGTATGGGGCGCCACCTATCTTCCAAAAAATCAATGGCTTTCCGCTTTGATGCAACTTCAGAAGATTTACAATGCAGAACCTCAACGCTTGACAGAACAAGCTCAGCGGATTGGAGAAGGCTTGACCTCATTGGTCAATTTGGCAGCGCATCCCACGGAACTCATCCCGCAACAAAATATTCGCGACCATTTATACAGAATTCTTTTAAAAGCAGATCCCACCTACGGTGGTTTTGATGAAGCTCCAAAATTTATGATGCCTGCACAATTGGATTTGTTTTGTGCCCTTGCCTATGAGAAAGAATCCAGTGCTTTTGCAGAGCATTTAGAAAAAACACTCCAAGGAATTGCCAAAGGAGGAGTTTACGATGCATTGGGAGGCGGGTTTTCTAGATATTCGGTGGATGAACGTTGGCATGTGCCCCATTTTGAAAAAATGGCATACGACAATGGGCAATTATTGCACACCTACAGTTGGGCCTACCAAAAATTTAAAAATCCCTTATATCAGGATGTGGTCGAAGAAACCATCACTTTTTTAATTCGTGATTTACGCCATGAAAAGGGTGGATTTTACTCCGCTTTAGACGCTGATAGCCTGAATGGAAAAGGTGTCTCTAAGGAAGGTGCCTACTATGTTTGGGAATTGAAAGAGCTTCAAACCGTTTTGGCAGATGAATTTTCATTGTTTAAAGCCTATTACAACATCAACTCCAAAGGGCTTTGGGAGCAGGACCACTACGTTCTATTTCGCGATTTGGACGATCTCTCCTTTTGTGAACAACACGGACTTACAGTGATCTCACTTCGGGAGCACAAAAAAAAGTGGAAAAGCATTCTTTTGGAATATAGAAATCAGCGACCCGCACCGCAACTGGACGACAAGCAAATTTATGCTTGGAATGCCCTGATTGTTCATGGATTGACCTCCGCATATCGGGTATTTCGAAAGCCCGAGGACCGAAAAACAATTTTGGATACCATCGTTTTTATGGAAGATGCCTTTTTCGATAACGAAGGAAAGTTATTTCGTATTCATAAGGAAGGACAAAGCTATACTGAGGGCCTTTTGGAAGACTATGCCCATGGAATCCGAATGTATTTAAATGCCTATACTGCTTTTTTTGATGCTTCTTTTTTGGAAAAAGCGGTACAACTCACCGAAAAGAGTTTCGAGCTTTTCAGCAAAACCGGGGTTGATTTATTTTACAATACCCCCCAATCAAATGCTTCTCAACTGCTCGAACAATTAGAAATTGAAGACAATGTGATTCCCTCCTCCAATGCAATTATGGCTGAAAATCTTTTAGCATTGAGTGTATATTGGAACCGTCCTCTTTGGCGTGAAAAAGCCATACGTATGGTTATGGCTGTTCAATCGCAAGCGGCTTCGTATCCAAGAAGTTATGCCTATTGGCTTCGCATAGCCTATCAATTGTCGCAAAAAGCAACGGAAATTGTGGTAGTGGGAGAAAAAGCGTTTTCCTATATAGAATCTTTGCAAACCTATGCGCAGCCACATTTTTATTGGGCGGCAAGTACAAAAGAAAGTTCCTTAAGCCTCCTAAAAAATCGCTACGTTGCAGGAGCGACTTATATCTATCATTGCAGTGATAAAAAATGTGATCTTCCCGAGCTTGAGCTCGAAAAAGCGATTGAAAAATTAAAAAATGATTAGTTTTTGTGATTGGGTGGGGTGGTCATAAACTCCTTGAGGTAATACGGCTCAAAATAAGCTAAAGATTCAAATGCTTCTTTTTTAAATTTGTCGAAAGCAAGTGATACCATGTCTTTGGAGGAAGGAAATTGTAATGCCTCCAAATGAATGAAATTGAGCTTTGATTCACGCACAAATTTATTGGCACCCTCTCCAAAAACTGTGCACGGCTGATTTTTGACGGTAGAAAAAAAGGAGTGCTCCTCCAAAACCTCTGCCCAAGTGGGTTTCACAAGAACTCCCTTGTTGTCGTAAATAGCCGTATATACCTCCATTCTTCGAGCATCTAACATTGGGATGAGATACATCGGCTTTTCGGTTATTGCCCGCTGGGTTAGTATTTGCAAAGTGTCCAACGCAATGAGAGGAATATCTAATGCATAGCACATGCCTTTGGCAGCAGCCACCCCAATGCGTAAACCAGTATAGGAACCCGGGCCTTTACTGATGGCAATAGCACTCAATTGTTGGGGCGACAATTGGGCTTCCTTTAGTAATTGATCGATGAAAAGATGTAACTTTTCGCTGTGACTGTAATTCTCGGTTGCATTCTCAACCGTTCCCACCCAGCTTCCGTCCACCGACAAAGACACCGAACAATTCTTGGTGGCTGTTTCAAGATGAAGGATTACGGTCATAGCGATGCTTCTTGCTTATTTGGCATTTAAAGTTAGGCCAAAATAGAATTCCAGTACTTTTAATTTGAAAATATAATCAAATTTGGCTCTGACAATATCGGAAGCTGCAATTTGATACCGTTGTTGTGCTATAATAAAATCAAAAGAATTCATTACACCCGCACTGTATCGGTTTTGAGCAACTTTGTACGCCTCTTCTCTTGCCAATAAAGTCTTTTGTGTAGCCTCATATACTTTAAAAGCACCGCTTGCATCATTATAAGCTTGATTGATGTTGGATTCTAAGGTAAGTTTGGTTTGTTCCAATTGATTTTGAACACGCTCCAAATTAATTTGACTTCTTTTGATGGCACTTCGGGCATTGGATCCGTTAAAAACAGGGATGTTCAATGACAATCCAAAACTGTGTCCGTCATTTTGTGTAAACTGATCTCCAAAAGGCAAAGGCCCCACTACTTCTCGCTGCGGCACTTGCGTCACAACCACCTCGCCACTACTGCGAACAACCCCGATCGGAAAATCTTCAAGAACCCCCGAACTGATCGATCGATCGCTGTAGGAAATACGGGTATTGTAACTGTAAAAAGCATTCAAGCTGGGGAGTAAATTTCCTTTCGCCAAGTCAATATCTTTTTTAGCGATTTCAATATTTGTTTCTCCCAATTTGATGTCGTTTCTAAACGAAAGTGCTTTATTGAAAATGGATTTGGGCGTTTCGTTTAATATTTCTGAAAAGGGAATAGCAAAATCTTCTTCGGCTATATCAAAATTTTCGTAATCGGTGATGAGTAATAATTGCGCCAAACTAATTCGGGCTAAACGATAGGCGTTTTCGGCTTGAATAAGGGCTTGTTCCCGCTCTGCAACATTGGCTTCTATATCATACAAATCACTGCCTGTAAGCACACCGGCTTGAATCAAATTTTGGGTGCGCTCGTATTCTGCTTTTGTCAATTCCAACTGATACCGCTGTACCTGCTCCAACTCCCGATTGAACATGATTTGCAAATAGGCATTTGCTACAAACAAGCTGGTGTTGTCCTTGATGTCATCCAATTGATATTGTCGCGCCAAAACATTTAGATTGGCACGATAGAGTTGATTGAAATTCTGACGCCCATTAAATAGGGTAACTCCGGCACTGGCTCCCAAAGAGGAGAATTGCGTCGTTAAATTCTCTATCAAACCATTGGTGATGTTTTGACTCAATCCATTGTTCCAAATGTGTTGGGATTGAACGTTCAGATTGGGTAAAAAAGCTTGCTTGGCCACCCATTGGTCATTGCGCGCATTGTCAATGTCCAACTCTGTTTGTTTAATATTAATGTTTTTTTCTAGTGCCATTCGGACACATTCTTCCAGCGTATAATTTTTCTTTTGAGCACTGAGTGTGAGTGTGGATAAAACCGTTACGATTAAAATGAATTTTTTCATAGAATTTTAAGTAGGATCAATTACTATTTCGTTTCTTCTTCTTCCTTGTCCTCCCCTATTTTGGTGGATTCGGTTTTATTCCAAACTTTGATGTTATCCGCTTTGGAAAGACCCGAAAGAATTTCAACATTAATTCCATCGGAGATTCCAATTTCAATGTCTCTACGCTCAAACTTTTGTTCTTCCAACTGAATTTCGACATAAGGTTTTTCAGTTTTACGATCAAATTGAAGTAACGCTTCCGGTATGGCCAACACACTATCCTTTTTTTCTAAAACCAAAGAGGCATTGGCACTATAGCCAGCCCGAATATAGATGGATTGATCTAAAATCACATCTGCTTCAATGATGAATTGAACAGCTCCCTGTTCTTCATTTCCTTTAGGAGCTATAAACTTTAATTTTGCTTCAAATTTCTTCTCTTCTAAGGCCCCTAACGTAACTTCTAAAGGCATTCCAACCCGGAGTTTGGCTACTTCTGCCTCATCCACTTTTCCTTCAAAAATCATTTTGTTTAGATCTGCAATGGTTGCAATACTTGTACCAGCATTGAACGTATTACTCTCAATCACTTGGTCGCCTTCTTCAACCGGAATCTCCAAGACTGTTCCTGCCACCGTGGCCCGTATGTTGGTATTGGCTGTGGTGGATCCTCCAGCAGAACCCAAGCGGATGATTTGCAAATCGCTAGTGGCATTGGACACATCCTGTTTGGCTTGAGAAAAGCGCAATTCTGCGTTTTCAAATTCTTGTTTAGAAATGATCTCTTTGGCAAATAAATCTTTGTTTCGATTGTAATCGATTCGAGCGTTTTCTAAAACAATTTTGGTATTGGCCAAGCGCCCTTTGGCACTGTTCAAACTCTGTTCGTTGGGCACCACTTTGACTTTGGCCAAAAGATCCCCGTTTTCTACCAAGGCCCCTTCTTCCACATAAAGTTTTTCAATGATTCCCGAAATTTGAGGCTTAATTTCTACTTCATCCTCTGGAATTACTTTTCCAGTAACCACTGTTTTTCGCTCAATATTGGTAGTGATTGGATTTTGAACTTCGTATTCAATCACCGATTTGTTATTGGTTTTGATAAAATAGGCTGCTGCAAACAATACTCCTATGATGAGTAATGCAATGCCGAGGTACTTAATTATTTTCATTTTGAATTTGGATATAAAATTATTCTTCTCTTAATGCGTCTATAGGTTTTATGCTCACGGCGCGTTGTGCCGGAATGAGTCCAATGAGTGTCCCCAAAAAAACCATAATAAAAAGGGCACTCAAAACAAATGGTATGGGTACGGTGGGATTGGTATAGGGAAAATCAGTCATGTCTTGCGTAAACATATTTATCCCAAACAAAACCAAAGCACCAAGGACAATTCCCATAATGCCTGCAATGGTTGTTAAGAAAACCGACTCCAACACAATTTGGTTGCGCACTTCGGACGGAGTGGCTCCCAAGGCGCGTCGAACCCCTAATTCTTTGGTGCGTTCCTTGACCGAAATTAACAAGATATTACCGATGCCAATCACTCCAGCGATGATGGTGGCGATTCCAACAATTAGAGAGAGTAAGGTCATCCCTTTTGAAAAACCGACAATTTTATTGAAAACTTCTCCTAAGTTAAATCCACCAATGGCACGCTCATCTTCGGGGGCAACCGTATGTATTTTCTTTAGCGTTTGCTTAATTTCTTTTTCAACGGCTACCACATCCACATCATCAAAGGCAGCTATGGTAAACCAATCTACATTATTGCCCGTATTGTAAAGCTTTCGGAAAGTGGTAAAGGGAATGAAAATATCGCCATCACTTTCAAAACCACCCCCTGGAACGTATTTATGAACCCCGATTACTTGAAAATAAATATTGTCAATGCGAACATATTGCCCCACCGGCTCCTCGTCTTTTTTGAAGAGTTCTTTTTGGGTGCGTTCACCAATAACACAAACTTTTCGATTCAGTCGAATGTCTTCATCGTTGATGAAACGACCCTTTTCATAAATTTTTTTGGTGGCAATTTTGGTATAGACCGGATAATCTCCATATACATTGTAATTGCTCGACTTGTTATTTCTCGTAACGGTTGGAGCTGCTCCACCAAAAACACCTTTTGCATTTCTGGGGGCGATGTATTGAATTTCGGGAACGCGCTGTTTTAATTTTTCAATATCCGTTATTTTTAAATCAATTCTTCTGCCGATTTTAAATCCTTCATAGGGAATACTGGTGCGTTGCGCCCAAATAAACATGGAATTCATCGCAATATTTTCGAATTGTCTTTCAAAACCATTGTCCAGCCCTTTGGCCGCTCCAGAAAGAGCGATATAGATAAATATCCCCCAGAGGACACCAATGACGGTAATGACGGTACGTGTTTTATTTTTGGAGATGGAACCAAAAATTTCCTGCCAAGTGTCTCGGTCAAAAAGTACTTTTAAACTATTCATCGCGGAGGGCTACTATGGGTTTAATACTAGAGGCTCTTTTGGCGGGAATATAGCCCGCGATAGCACCAAAAATGATCAGGATAATGGTAGCGGCTGTAGCAGTTCCCATATCGATATAGGGGTTTTTGATAAAAAATTCTTCCAACTGCACCCCAATACTTTTAAGAACAAAAACACCAAAAATCAACCCGAAATAACCGGAAATTGCTGTAATGAAAATCGATTCCTGAAGAATCATTTGAATGACGGATCGGGGCGTAGCCCCCAAAGCTTTTCTGATGCCGAGTTCTTTTGTTCGCTCTTTGACGACAAAAACCATTATGTTCGAAATCCCAATAATTCCCGCGATAAGCGTTCCTAGGCCTACAAAGCTCACAATCAACTGCAAAACAACCGCAAACTGTTGACTTTGTTTGAGATCACTGGTTCGGTTCTGAATATAAATTCCATTGGGATCAGTAGGATCAATATTTTTTTTATCTCTTAAAAACTGATTTAACTCTTTTTCAAAAGCCATTGCCCCTGCATAGCCCAACTCTTTTCTGAAAGTCACTACGATTTGTCCCACTTTGTCATTGCTTTTTTCAAGCTGCTGTCGGGTGGTATAGGGCATGTAGATAAAACGTTCTTCATTATCGCCGCCTTCGTCTTGAAAAACGCCTATGACTTTAAAAGCACTCGTTCCCATTTCAACATACTTACCGATCGGGTCCTCCGTTCCAAAAAGATCTTTGGCAACCAGTCTTCCGATGACCACATTTTTACGTTTTTCTGTCAAGTCTTTTTCGTTGAGATAGCGTCCCTTCATAATAATGCTTTTCTCAACAAACTGATTCCCGGGGGCTACCCCTCGGGCTGCATAGCTATTGCTCTCATTTTTATAACTTACCTGAGCACTGCGCGTAATTCTTGGGGTGACGTATTCCAAATAAAACGGGAAATCTTTCTTGATGTCTTCAAGATCCTCATTTTCAAACTCAATGATTCTGTTGGCCTTAAATCCGCGATAGGGCTTGGAAGTTCTTCCAGGATATAGAAAAATGGCATTGCTTGCATCGTCGATAAAAAATTCTTGAAACGTATTTTTAAGTCCATTTCCCAAGCCAAAAAGAAGCACAAAAATAAAGATCCCTAGGGCAACGGTAAAGCCGGACAAAAAGGTGCGCAGCTTGTTTTTTCGTATGGTTTCAAAAATTTCACGCCAAGTATCTTTACTAAACATGCTTTGAGGCTAAAATTTGATCAATTTTTTCGTCTTTAACGATAACTCCGTCTTTCAGCGTAACCACACGTTTGCACATTTTAGCGATGTCCAACTCGTGAGTAACCACCAATATTGTTTTTCCTTCTTCATTGATTTGCTGGATTAATTCCATCACCTCATAAGAGGTTTTGGTATCCAAGGCACCCGTGGGTTCGTCTGCCAAAAGCACTTTGGGTTGGGAGGCCATGGCACGCGCAATGGCTACCCGTTGTTTTTGACCACCGGAAAGCTCACTGGGTAGGTGGGTCGCCCAATCTTTTAATCCTACTTTTTCCAAATAATTGAGAGCGGATTCTTGACGCTCTTTTCTTGAAACTCCTTGATAATACAAAGGCAAAGAAACATTTTCAAGAGCTGTTTTGTAATTGATCAGATTGAAGGATTGAAAAACAAAACCCAAAAATTGATTCCGATATTTTGCAGCTTTGGTTTCATTAAGGTTTTTAATGGGAACATTGTCTAAAATATAATCTCCCTCATCCGCATTGTCCAACATCCCTAAAATATTGAGTAAGGTGGATTTTCCGGAACCCGAAGAACCCATAATCGCAACCAATTCACCTTCTTCCACATTAAAATTTATCCCTTTCAATACATGAAGGGATGAATTTCCCATTTTATACGATTTATGAAGATTCTGAATCTTAATCATTGGTTAGGCGATATTTATATAGAAGACAAAGATAGTTTATTAAAAAGGGTACTAGAGTATAGACTGCAAAAAAACGGAAAAAGTTACATTAGTGAGGGTTATTTTTTTAACATTCGAAACACCTTCCAACCCACAAAGCCCACCAACAAATAGGGCAATGCCATCAAATACAAGATGCCGTTGTTGATCCCCTTTGCTGTTGCTTGACCTTCTTCTGATTCTAGGACTGCTCTACACATCGAACATTGCGCATAGAAAACATCTACCCACAAAAATGAAATGACAAAAAACAATAAGACGGTTTTTTTAGACATAATATGGTGCGATCATCAAATAAACGACAACTCCGGTCACGGCGATGTAGAGCCATATCGGAAAAGTGTACCGAGCGATTTTTTTATGTTCGGCAAACAAGCGAGAAGCAGCACGAACATAAGTAATCAATACCATGGGGATGATTCCTATGGAAAGAAAAATATGACTGATCAGAATTACGTAGTAAAAAATTTTGATGGCTCCTGTACCCCCATAAGGCGTTGAATCACTGGTCATGTGATAGGCGACATACATCACTAAAAACATAACCGAAAGTCCTATGGCTAACTTCATCAATCGTTCATGGAGTATGATGTTCTTTTTTCGAATGGCAATATATGCGATCATTAAGATCAAGGCCGTGAAACCGTTAATGGTGGCATAAATCGGTGGGAGCATCCGAAGTGGTTCTACGTTGGGAATCCGAATGCTAAACAATACCGCCACCACGATAGGAATTACAACGGAAATAATGATAATCCATTTTTTATACTTCACTTCTTTTGAATCTACTACTTTATTCATTCCTCTAATAATAATTTTATATCCTCAATCAACCAATCTACTTCTTGTACTTGTTTGTCCTCTTCATCCAATCCCATGTAATAGACAATGGGATTGTTGAATTGATCCGTTCGGGAGCGGATGAAACCATCCTTATCGATTAATGCAAAATACCCTTGATGTTCAAAGCCACCTTCAATCTTTGGATTGACTGCAGCAAAGATATTAAAGCCTCGGTTGGCCAGCTCATAAATCGAGGTTTTTTCACCCTGTAAAAAATGCCAATGGGGTGAAAAAACACCGTAATCATCGGCATATTCTTTTAATACCGTTGGAGTATCGTGTTCGGGATCAATGCTAAAAGAAGCGATTCCAAAATCTTGACGATTTCCATATACCGTTTCAATGCGCTTCATGTTTTTGTTCATAATGGGGCAAATACTGGGGCAACTGGTAAAGAAAAACTCAGCAACATAAACTTTCCCTTTATAGTCCTCATTGGAAATCAACAAACTGTCTTGATTGATAAAAAGGAAATCGGGTACTTTTTTGGCTTCGCCATTAATCTTAATATAACTTAAAGGTTGTGCTGAACGCGCTCTATTGTCATGAACCAAATCGTTGTTAGAAATGCGATGAATAATTTTTGGAATAAAGAAAACTCCGAAAATCAGTAGGATGAGCAACAGACCAAAATATTTTTTTTTAAACATGAATTATTTTTTACGATCTGTATTATAAATCTTGAGTGCCAATCGATACTCCGCTAGAATAACTTTGACATCGTCTATCATTTTCTTGTTGATCTCCGCTACCGAACGTGCATCAAAACCATAAAGCGTTCCTTGGTCTTCATCATCGTTTCTGCCGCGTAGTTTGCCTTCTTTGTCAATAATAAAAACATAGGGAGAAGCCCCTTTGGTATCGAGTGTTAAAGGAGTTTTTAAACTGGCAAAATGATTTTGAATAGTCGAGGATTGCGAAGTCAAGAAATTCCATTTGGACAAGTCTATTCCAGTGCCCTCCTGTAAGGCGTTTTTTAACGCCGCCACTTGGTCTTCAATGCCTTGCTCTACTAATACCACAAATTGAAAATCTTCAAATTCGGCAAAACGTTTGTATATTTTTTCGTTGAGATTAAAAGCTTCGGCTTGTTTGAGCGAAAGATCATTGCCCCAATAACAAAGGATGGTAATATGATCCTCGAGTTGAATGTTTTTGTTTTCGATACTTGTGAAACCCGCCAAGGATTGAACACCCACGGTCAAAACGGGAAGCTTTGCGAAATTATTTACCCCTGAGGCAAAGAATAAATAGACCACCAAAGGAAAGATGAACAAAAGACTTAATACAATTTTTTTCTGGATCGAAGATTTCATAACAAAAAAAAGCAGTTGTAAAACTGCTTTATTATTTTAAGAATTTAAAAATTCCAACTCACAATTCCGTTCCTCATGACCTCGAAAATATAGTCGGCTTCGAGGATTAAAATAAAAGCAAGATAAGGAATAAGAATAATCAGCGGAAGGACAATGGCATTTTTGAGCCCTGAACGTTCATCCCGTATGTGCATAAAATCCCATGCAATATAATATGCTTTGACGATGGTCAACAAGATGAAAATCCAGTTGAGTAATTTCATACTTAAAAAATCTTGTAATAAAAATTCCGGACGAATAATCCCCAGGGCTACTTCAAAAGTAGTTACAATCGATAGGAAAATTAAGACCCCCCAAATTTTTTGAACATTAGACTTAAACTTTAATAAGCCTCTAAAAATTTCTAATTTATGTGCGTCTGCTGCCATGTTTTATTTCTTAATAAGTTTATACGAGATAGAAAAAGGTGAATACAAAGACCCAAACCAAATCTACAAAGTGCCAGTACAATCCAACTTTTTCAACCATTTCATAGTGACCTCTGCGTTCGTAGGTGCCTAAAATGACATTAAAAAAGATGATGACATTGATGACGACTCCTGAAAAAACGTGAAATCCGTGAAATCCGGTGATAAAGAAGAAAAAGTCTGCAAACAATCGGTTACCGTATTCATTACGTATCAAATTTGCCCCTTCCACTACTAATTGTGCTTCTTCAATTTTCTCTAAAGAAGCAGCGCGAGACAAATCGATCTTTTGATCATTTTCATTCAGCTGTTGGGTACGTATTACTAGATTTGGATTGGCTTCAAAGCCCGCTTTTACTTCTGCTAATGTAACGGTAGTCAACGCCTTTTCGTCTTGATACCAAATTCCATTGCTGGATTGGTGGGTTGTTCTTTCGGAGGCTATGGAAGTTGCAAAATCACGGATAGAAGCTCTCTTGCCTGTTTGTGCATCCACAAATTGAAGGATTTGACCGCCTTTGGTTTCAACCGCTCCGTATTCTCCTCTGATGAAATTGGACCATTCCCATGCTTGAGACCCAACGAAAATGGCTCCACCAATGATGGTCAACAACATATAAAAAGTTACTTTGGCTTTTTGCATGTGATGTCCTGCATCTACAGCCAACACCATGGTTACCGAGGAAAAAATCAAAATAAATGTCATCAACGCCACATAATACATGGGAGCATCTACACCGTGTAAAAATGGAAAGTGGGTAAAAACCTGATCCGCAATAGGCCAAGAATCGATGAACTTAAACCTTGAAAATCCGTAGGAAACTAAAAAGGCAGAAAAAGTGAGCGCATCCGATACGATAAAAAACCACATCATCATTTTGCCATAACTGGCATTGAGAGGTTTATTACCGCCTCCCCATACTTGGGTTTCGTCAGCAGCAGAATGGGTAGTTACTTCCATAGTGTCAAATTAAAATCGGTACAAATTTAATTATTTTTAACGGTAGAACGAAACGAATAAAAATAAATATAACCAAAGAAAATCCAGAAAATGCCAAAAGGTCAACGCCAGCTCAAAGCCAAGGGTGTTTTCGGGCTTGAATTTGTTTTTCCAAGTGTTATAAAAAACCCAAGAAACTGAACAAATTCCTGCAACCAAGTGCAATAAATGGAGCAAGACCAGCACATACAAAAAAGAAGTGGTGATGGAGCTTTGCGCTCCCGTGAAATAATAACCCTGGTCAATGATGGCTTGAAATCCTTGAAACTGAAAATAAATAAATAGTAGCGCCAAGGCAAAAGTTGCCCCTAAAAGGCCTAAACTGCGCGTCTTATTTTGTTGCTTTAGGCTTTTAAAGGATAGAAAAAAGGTTGCACTGCTGAGCAACATGAGCAGGGTACTGATGGTGAATGCCGTTGGCAATTCAATTTGTTGAATCCAGTCCGTTCGTGAACTACTTACCACATAGGCACTGGTGAGTCCCGCAAAGGTCATGCTCATGCTGATCATGCCAAACCAAAGCATCATTTTTTTTGCGCGTTGGTGTTTTGCTGCTAAAGAATTATCTGTGTTCATTGGATGAATATTTTATCAAGTACATATATTAATTGAAGTAAACTTATGTGTAAAATACTGATTCGCATTAATTTGAGCGCAGCAGCCTCCGTTTTTTGTTGCATCAGTTGAATGGCTCCGTAAATCAAAAATAAGCCCAGCGCAAAGATGGCCATTGCACCGGGTAGGGACAAGGTCAACAAACCCGTAAATTTAAATACCGGTAGAATAGAAATTATGAGTGTCCAAAGAGAATAAAATACAATTTGAAAAGCAGTGGCTTGGTCTCGGGCTCCCGTGGGTAACATTTTAAAACCCGCGCGTTGGTAGTCCTCATGCAACAACCATGCAATGGCCCAAAAATGCGGAAACTGCCAAAAGAACTGGATCATAAATAATACTCCAGGTTCAATACCAAATCGACCCGTAGCAGCCACCCAGCCCAACATAAAAGGAATGGCTCCTGGGAACGCTCCCACAAAAACAGACAGGGATGTTTTTCTTTTTAATGGCGTGTATATGCAAGTGTATACAAATATTGAAAATGCTCCAAAATAAGCCGTCCTTTCATTGATCACAGCTAAACTTATCAAGCCCATGATGGTCAATAGTACTCCAATAAAAATTGCAGTTGCGTCCTTCATTCGACCCGATGGAAGCGGTCTGTTTTGGGTGCGCAACATCAATTTGTCCAAATCTTTTTCAATCCATTGATTAAAAGCATTGGAAGCTCCCACCATGGCGTATCCGCCAAAAAACAACAGCAAAAGATTCGTGGAGGAAACCTGTTCCGCTGCTAAAAAATAACCCGCTATGGAGGAGATAACCACACTGATGGACAACCTAAATTTAGTCAGTTGTAAGACATCTTTAATGTATTGTTGTACCGTTAAAGTATGAGTCTTTTCTATGTGGTGCATCCCTTGCATAAATGGGTGCAAAGATAGTTTAGAAAATACCAATCAACAACCTTTGGCAGGGAAAATAGAACACCCTAAACTCATTTAAGGAAATACTCTAAATTTCAAATATTTTTCTACAAAAAAATCCCGAAACTTTTGATTTCGGGATTGGACTTATAAAAATTAGTTTTCTATTGTAATCGAAACGTAATCGGAATACTAAACGGTACTCGAACGGCTCTTCCCCTTTGCTTGCCGGGGGTCATTTGCGGTAATTTCGAAATGATTCGATGGGCTTCTTGCTCCAGATTTTTATCCGGACCCCGCATTTTGATTTCCGATATTGAACCGTCTTTACCTATGATAAAGTTGACATAAACACGCCCTTGAATTCCCATTTCTTGGGCAATTTCGGGATAACGAAAATTATTTTTAATGTGTTTATTCATTT
>JABISF010000035.1 GCA_018699935.1 Flavobacteriaceae bacterium
AAACACGCCTTTTAAGGAATTTCAGAGTTTACTTAACGAAGCCCTTAAATATATCAACTTAGATAAAATCGACAGTACCTTTGTAAAGCTTTATGAGGCAGAAAAAAAGCTAGCCACTTTGCCCAACGAAAACCTTCACTTGCCCGGTGTTCCCTCGGCTGCAGAGCGCAGTAAGAGGGGTATTGATTTGGGAAGAGCCACCGAAATTAATCTAGAAAAAATAGAAGAATTGTTTTTACACACCATCGAACAGCAAAAGCAAATTGAAACTCAAAACAAGCTGATTCAACAACTGCTTCAACGAGTACAAGCACTTGAAAACAAAGAATAACCAATATATATGAATACAACAGCAGAACAAAAAGACAAAAGTATTGCCATCCTTGCCTACCTGACGTTGATCGGGTTGATTATCGCCATCGTCCTGTACCAGTCCAAAAAGGAAGATGATTTGGGGCGCTATCACATCCTTCAGGCCTTGGGATTGGGACTCACCGGAATTGCCTTAGGTGTCATCAATATCATCCCGATTTTGGGATGGATCGTTTCCTTCCTAGGGATGTTTGTTTTACTCTTTATGTGGATTTCGGGATTGTTGAACGCAATCAATGGCAAAAAAAAGCCGCTGCCCATTTTGGGAAAAAAGTACGAAGAATGGTTGGCGGGAGTCTTCCAATAAAGGAGTATTTTAAGCATAAAAAAACCGCCTTGCGATGGACAAGGCGGTTTTGTTTAGGAATAAAAGCCAATGGGTTAGTCCATACGGGCTTCTTTGATACGGGCTTTTTTACCTCTTAAGTTTCTAAAGTAGTAGATCCGTGAACGACGTACTTTTCCTTTTTTGTTGACTTCGATTTTTTCTAGTGCGGGCATATTGATTGGGAAGATACGCTCAACCCCAACAGTGCCGGACATTTTTCTAATCGTAAAGGTTTTGGAAAGTCCCTGACCTTTGGTTTGGATCACCACCCCTTTAAAAAACTGTGTACGTACTTTTTCTCCTTCACGGATTTGGTAGTAAACGGTTAGGGTGTCTCCCGCAGAAAAGTTGAGGAATTCTTTTTTTTCGATGAATTCGTTTTGAACAAAATTGATTAACGCTTCCATAGTGTAGTTTAATAAATTGGAAAAGACAACATTCACGATTCTCGTCAGAGGTTATTCAATTCGTGCTGCAAAATTAAACTTTATTTTGAAGTAGGCAATAGGGGGCAAAAGAATTAATTTACGCTTTCTGCGCCACTGATTTTAATGACATGACAACCGTCGGAAGTAATGGTATAGGGCTCTCGGATGTTATTTTCAGTTCGAATACCCACAAAAACAAATTCTTCTTCAGTGTTAGGTTCCAAGGTTTTTACCAAATGGTCATTCACCACAGGGTAATAGTTTTCATAATTAAATTCAAAACGAAGGGTGTCTTGGGTTGCTGTGCGCAGGGTGTAATGATCCAAAGGAGCTTCGCCTTTGATTTGAATCGTTATGCTGACAAATTGTTCGGTACAGATCAATGGTTCCTCCTCTTTTTCAATCAAAGAATTTTTTACACAAGCGGCAAAAGAAAACAGAAGTAGGAAGGAAGCTACAGAGGGTTTCTTTGTAAAAGGGGAAAGAAGTAGTTGCATTATTGTAATAAATCGGGGCGCAGTTTTTGGGTACGTTCCAAGGCTTTTTCTTCTCGCCATTGTTCTACTCTGGGGGTGTTGCCCGAAAGCAGGATGTCGGGAACCGTCCAGTCCTTGTATTCGGCAGGGCGGGTATAGATGGGCGGTGCCAACAGACCATCTTGAAAACTATCGGTCAAGGCCGAAGACTCATCTCCCAAAACCCCCGGTATCAATCGGATGATGCTGTCGCAAAAAACCGCTGCGGCGAGTTCTCCCCCAGAAAGCACAAAATCACCGATGGAGAGTTCGTGGGTGATCAAATGATCGCGAACCCGTTGATCTACCCCTTTGTAATGACCGCACAGCAGGATGATATGCTCCAAAGTGGAATAATGATTAGCAATTTTTTGATTTAAGGTTTCCCCATCGGGCGTTAAATAAATCACAGCATCATAGGCTCTTTCTGCTTTGAGTTGGCTGATGCAGCGGTCTATGGGCTCCACCATCATCACCATGCCTGCGCCTCCTCCAAAGGGATAGTCGTCCACTTGCTTTTGTTTGTGCGTACTGTAGGCTCGTAAGTCGTGAAAATGAACGGCAGCCTTCCCGGAACTGATGGCGCGTTTGAGGATGGAAGCTTCAAACGGACTGGACAAAAGTTCAGGGAATAATGTAATGATATCGATGCGCATAGCGGCTGTTCTTTTTACAAAAATAAAAAAAGTCATACCGAAGGCATGACTCTTTAGGTTGTTAAATTATTATTTTTTATCGGATGGGTACCAAAATGCGATCTCCTTCTTTGTTCAGAAAGGTAATACTACTGAGCGCGTCTTTGGAATAGGTTTTGAGATCGTCAATATTTTTTACTGGAGTTCGGTTGATTTCTACGATCAAATCACCTTCGTCTATTCCCGAGTTGAGCAACCAACGATTGTTCATCCCCGAGATAAAGACACCGTGATCGGTATCAAAAGCTTTCATTTGTTCGGGTTTTAAATCCCGCAACTCCATATAGTAAAAGTAGGCACGACTGATTTTTTCCAAACGAACCGTTGCGGTTTTTTCGCTATTTCCCCTCTTGAAGGTTACGTTTACGGATTCACCGGGTCTTTTGCTGGCCAAATAGCCAGAAAGATCGGCAAAGGTTTTGACTTCTATTTCATCCACTTTTTTGATGATGTCTCCGGCTCTGAGTCCGGCAAGTTCTGCCCCCAAACCAGCTTCCATATCGCGGATGTAAAATCCTTGGGTGTCTTCCACTTGAAATTGTTCTGCCAACTGTGAATTGAGTGCCACCCCACTGACCCCTAATAGTCCTTTTTGGGTTTCTCCAAATTCTAAAATATCTTCAAAAACTTTACGCGCTACATTGCTGGGGACGGCAAAAGAATAGCCTACAAAACCTCCAGAAATGGAAGTAATGGCGGTATTGATTCCAATCAATTCGCCTTGAGTGTTCACCAAAGCACCCCCGCTATTTCCTTGATTGACAGCTGCGTCAGTTTGGATATAAGAATCTCTTTCTTCATCATTGGGGTCTATATCGCGGGATTTTGCACTGATAATTCCGGCGGTTACGGTGGAATTTAGGTTAAAAGGATTACCCACTGCCAAGACCCATTCGCCCACTTTGGCAGCATCAGAATCTCCAAAAAAGACATAGGGAAGGGCTTCTTTGGCATCAATTTTTAAAACGGCGATGTCGGTGGTGGGGTCGGTTCCGACCAATTTGGCGATATAACTTTTGTTATTGTTGGTGGTGACTTCGATTTCGGTGTTGTCCTCAATCACGTGATTGTTGGTAATGATATAACCATCCGGAGATACGATCACCCCAGAACCTGAGCCGATCCGTTTGCTGCTTTCTCCTTCTAAACCGTAAAAATAGCGATAGAAAGAGGGGAGTTCTTCCGTTTTTATACTGGTGTTTTTAACGTGAACCACTGCGTGGACGGTCTTTTCCGCCGCCTTGGTAAAATCGGTTAATTCGGCGGCTACTTTTTTGGACGCATAAGTGTAGGTAGTGGGTAGAATGGAAACTTTCTGATCACTAGAAGTTATTGTGGTTTCTGGGGTTAGGCTGTATCGTGTATATAAAAACAGCGTTAAAATCGCACTTAATAGTGCTACACTAAAAGTTTTAAGTATTGATTTCATGATGTTTTATTTTTTTGACAAAATTATAGATTTCAAAATGCATTTATAAATATAAGCGAAATTTTAACAAGACATTAATCGTAGCAAAATTGATTACATTTGCAGGCGATGAGACTTACTTTTGAAAAATTTCACGGAGCGGGCAATGATTTTGTGATGCTCGATGATCGCGCTGGAGACTACCAAAATATTACAGCGGCGCAAATTCAATTGCTCTGCGATAGGCATATGGGAATTGGAGCCGACGGCTTGATCCTCATCCGTTTGAATGCGGACTCAGATTTTAATATGGTTTATTACAATGCGGATGGACAGCCCAGCAGTATGTGTGGCAATGGAGGACGTTGTGCCGTAGCCTTTGCACACAAATTGAGGATGGTGGACCAGCACACTCAATTTATGGCGGTGGACGGTTTGCATCACGCTTCGTATCGAACAGATGGACAAGTGCGTTTGGCCATGCAAGATGTTGCAGGATTGGATCGCATGGGGGAGGCGGTTGTTACAAACACGGGTTCTCCCCATTATGTCTTGGTCAAAACAGAAATCGACCGTCTCGACATGTATCGTGAAGGATCATCCATACGCTATTCACCACCTTTTAAACAAGAGGGGATAAACGTAAATTTTATGGAGCAAATCGCTTCGGATCGTTTTAAAATTCGCACCTATGAACGCGGGGTTGAAAATGAAACATTAGCCTGTGGAACAGGCGCAGTGGCCGGAGCCTTAGCCATGCACTTTTTGGGCTATACAACGCATAACAAAATCGCCATTCAGGCTTTGGGAGGCTTGTTAAGCATCGATTTCAAAAAAAAGGCATCGGGCTATACAGACATTTATTTGTCGGGACCCACGCAATATGTGTTTTCCGGTAGTATCGTGCTTTTATGAAATTAGAAAATCTAATTTTACGCGCCCTAGAACCGGAAGACATCGACACTTTGTTTACCGTAGAAAATGACATACGATTGTGGAAATATTCCAACCGCAATGCGCCCTATTCCAAACAATTGTTGTTGAACTATTTAGCCGCCCAAGATCAAGATATTTTTGAGGCGCGGCAACAGCGTTTGGTGTTGTCCACCGCAGCAGGAATCGCATTGGGTTTTGTAGATTTGTTTGATTTTGAGCCCATGCATCGTAGAGCAGCCGTAGGTTTGGTGATTTTTGAAGCGTTTCGAAATAAAGGTTATGGTACTGTTGGGCTTCAATTGCTGAGTGTTCATGCCAAACAACATCTCGATTTGCATCAACTCTATGCACACATCAGCATTGAAAATGCTGAAAGTATTCGGATTTTTGAAAACGAAGGATTTAAAGTGGTGGGCTTAAAAAAAGATTGGAATTTTTATGAGGGTAGTTTTCACGATGAATACACCTACCAAAAAATATTATAAATGTATAGAAAGCGAATCGTCACGATTATTGTATTAATGGGGTTAGGAATTGGGGTTTATTTTATGCTCCATTTCTATCAAATTTTCTTTTGGAAAAACACCCGATTTGAAAATGAAGTTTCCTATGTTTTTATCGATACAGACGATACTTTGGACAGTTTGTCGATACAACTGGAACCCTTACTGAAATCGGTCCGTAATTTTCAAGTTGCAGCGAATAAAAAAGGGTATACGCCAAGACCCGGGAAGTACAAGATACCGAAGGGTTTGGGAAATAATGAAATCATCAATATTTTACGCTCTCGTCGTTTGACCGTTTCGGTTACTTTCAACAATCAAGAGCGTTTGGAAAATCTGGCTGGGCGCCTTTCAACGCAAATAGCAGCGGACAGCTTATCGCTCTTGCAAGCATTTCGTGATCCCGATTTTCTACAACAAAATGGATTTACAAAGGAGACGGCTTTGGCGATGTATCTGCCCAATACCTACGATTGTTTTTGGGACATTTCACCGATAGCTTTTCGAGAACGTATGCTCATTGCCTATAAAGCCTTTTGGACAGAAGCTCGCAAAGCAGCTGCTCAAGCCCTTGGACTCACGCCCGAAGAAGTGATTACTTTAGCTTCCATTGTTCAAAAAGAATCCGTAAAAGCCTCCGAACGCCCCAGAATCGCCGGTGTATATCTCAACCGATTGCGTAAAAAAATTAAACTTCAGGCCGATCCCACCGTAATTTATGCCATCAAGTTGGAACGTAACGATTTTGAAGGAGTCATTAAAAGAGTCTTGTACAAAGACTTAAAATTGGAATCTCCCTATAACACCTATCAAGCAAAAGGGCTGCCTCCGGGCCCCATCACCATGCCGGATCTATCTTCCATCAAAGCCGTTTTAAACCCCGAAAAGCACAGTTATTTGTATTTTGTGGCAAATCCGGATCAACCCGGATACCATCTTTTTGCAAAAACGTTAATTGGGCATAATCGCAACAAAAAGCGATATACCGACTGGCTCAATCAGATCAAAGTTTACCGCTAGTGGGGCGGATGTATTAAAAAGATACAGGGTCTTTTTTGAAGTTCGGGTATATTTTTTTTCCACAGTGCAACGGGTAGGGTTTTGGTCATTTCCGTAACCATGGATAAATCACAGGCAATGCAGAGGAGTGTTGACGGTTCTAAAACCTTTATAAAATCCTGGACCAAGGCATCGTTGCGGTAGGGAGTTTCTATAAAAATTTGCGTTTGATCGTCTTTTTGTGCTTTTTTTTCGTAGCGTTTTATGGCGCGTTGACGTTGGGATTTATCGATGGGTAAATAGCCGTTAAAAGCAAAGCTTTGCCCATTCATTCCGGAACTCATCAAAGCCAAGAGGATGGAGGAAGGTCCCGTAAGCGGTTTTACCCGTATCCCGTGTTGATGCGCCATCCGCACTACAATAGAACCTGGATCGGCCACCCCAGGGCAGCCCACATCGGACAGCACTCCCATGGACTCCCCTTGTAAACAGGCCTCCAAATAAGTAGCCGTTTCTTCTTGAGTGGTATATTTATTTAAGGGATATAAAATCAGAGTATCTTGATTTTTATTGGGAGTAATTTTTTTAATAAATCGGCGTGCCACTTTTTCATTTTCGACAATAAAATGCGTCAGAACCTCCATGTTTTTTTTGGCGGCCAACGGAAGCACTTCCAAAGGGGCAGAATCCCCAATGGGCGTAGGAATTAAAAACAATGTTCCGTAAGCGTCATTAATCAAAGGATTTTCCATCAGTTGGCATTCATTGTGAGAACGATATTTTTACAAGCGGCATTCAGCATATCAAAAACATATTCAAAATCTTCCTTTCCTCCGTAATACGGATCAGGAACCTCGCGTTGCTGAGGATCAATCAACGCAACCTTTGCACGGTCGTTTTCATTCCTGGCCATGGCAAGCACGTCTTGATAATTATTTCGATCCATAACAAAGATATGTGTAAAGTTATCAAAATCTTCGATATGGAATTTACGGGCTTTCAAGGTGCTGATATCAATACCGTTTATTCGGGCTACGGCAATACTTCTCGAATCGGGAGCGGCTCCGATATGGTACCCCGCTGTACCGGCAGAATCCACACGAATAATAGGGAGTTGATGTTTTAAAATACCCTCTGCCAAGGGGGAACGACAGATATTGCCCAAACAGACCATAAGTACAGCTGTCGGATTCACCGTAAAAAAATTATAAGGTTAGTTTCTGACTTAAATCTTCCACATACTTGCGGAATTGCTTGTCTGTATAGCCCAAATTATCAACGGTTTTACAGGCATGTAGTACGGTTGCATGGTCTCTTTTTCCAATTTGATTTCCAATGCTCGCTAAAGAAGCTTTGGTGAATTTTTTGGCAAAATACATGGCCAATTGTCGCGCTTGAACAATATGGCGTTTGCGCGTTTTGGATTGCAGGGTTTCCACATCCATTTGGAAATATTCTGACACCACTTTTTGAATGTAGTCGATGGAGACTTCGCGTTTGGTGTTTTTAACAAATTTCTGAACCACCTCCTGTGCCAAATCCAAGGTAATGTCCATCTTGTTGAAAGAAGACTGCGCAATCAACGAAATGATGGCTCCTTCCAACTCACGGACATTGGTTTTGATGTTTTTGGCAACATATTCAATGATGGGATCCTCAATAGTGACACCATCGCGGTAAAGTTTATTTTTTAAGATGGAAATACGCGTCTCAAAATTGGGCAGCTGAATTTCCGCCGACAATCCCCATTTGAAACGGGAAAGCAAGCGTTGCTCCATGTCTTGCATGTCCACGGGCGCTTTGTCGGAAGTAATGATGACTTGTTTACCGTTTTGATGAAGATGGTTGAAAATGTGGAAGAAAACATCCTGTGTTCCGGTTTTTCCCGAAAGAAATTGGACATCGTCTATGATGAGAACGTCTAAAAGTTGATAGAAATGAATAAAATCATTACGCGTATTTTTCTTGACGGACTCAATATATTGCTGGGTGAATTTTTCAGCCGCAATGTAGAGGACGGTTTTATCGGGATATTTTTCTTTGATTTCTACGCCTATGGCATGGGCGAGGTGCGTTTTTCCGAGTCCTACGCCACCAAAAATCAACAATGGATTGAAGGAGGTGCCACCGGGTTTATTGGCAACCGCCAAGGCCGCTGATCGCGCCAGTCGGTTGGAATCCCCTTCCAAGAAACTATCAAAGTTGTAATTGGGATTGAGCTGCGACTCAATTTGCAAGTTTTTAATCCCTGGGATAACAAACGGATTTTTGAGCTCTCCGACATAAGAATTTAAAGGAGCGTCCACTTCTTGGGTGTTGAAGCTATTACGGTTTTTACTCGGAATACTTTCTGTAA
The DNA here is from genome assembly GCA_018699935.1 of Flavobacteriaceae bacterium. Taxonomy (GTDB): domain Bacteria; phylum Bacteroidota; class Bacteroidia; order Flavobacteriales; family Flavobacteriaceae; genus MS024-2A. The sequence goes on from JABISF010000035.1 coordinate 8,541, forward strand.
AAGGGGTTTTATTGCCAAAAGTGTTTTCCATGCGAATGATATACACCAAACGGGCATCTTTTCCCAACTCTTTGGTCAATGCCGTTTTCAGCAGTTTTACATAGTGCTCCTCCAACCATTCATAAAAAAACTTACTGGGTACTTGTATGCTGAGAATCTGCTCACTTAATTTGGCAGGAACAATAGGTTCAAACCAGGTTTTATAGGCTTGGGGTTGTATATTGTCTTGAATAAAATGAAGACAATTTTTCCAAACCAAAGCAGCAGTATCACTCATTTTTATTTTGGTGGTTTTTTGTAAATTAATATTATAGCTAGGTGTTTTATAGTATAAAAAACTATACGGGACAAATATTGGATAAAAAAAAGAAAAAAAAAACCGTTTTCGACTTGAATTTTAACTTTTTTATTTGGATATTCTGGACGTTTAAAAGTTGATTAAAATCAATACTATTTTTCTCACAAAACAATCTTATTAGATATCCATTGAAGTTTAAAACCAACCCCATAGCGGTAAGATACTGTGAAACAGATCAAATGGGTTTTGTTCACCACAGCAATTATTTAAAATTTTTTGAATTAGCCCGTATTTCGTGGCTAGAAAAACTCGGTTTGTCCTATGCTGCAATGGAAAAAAGTGGAATTTTGATGCCTGTTGTCAAGGTGCAGTTGCATTTCAAAACGCCACTGTATTTTGGAGAAAACTTTCAGGTGCATGTTCAACTATTGGAACCCCCCAAGGCAACGCTGAAATTTAAGTACGAAATTTTTAATGACCAAGGAGTTTTAAATTGCTCGGGTGAAACGCTTTTAGCGTTTTTATCCAAAACGAGTGGGCGGCCTATGCGCTGTCCGGAGGAACTTCGATCAGTGTTTGCGCAGTTGGATTAAAAAAGGACAATCGATCGCTGTCTACATGAATGGTTTTCACGGCAGGTTGTAAAAGTTGTGGCGCTTTTACTCCTATTTTTAATAACGTATTACTTTCAAATACCCGCGCTTCGTCCCAAAGTTGTTGGTCAATGAAGTGTTGCAGTGTTTTTTGCCCTCCCTCTACAAGTACGGATTGTATCTCTTTTTTGTATAAATAGTTGAGGAGTTGAGGAATCGAAAAATCAGCAAGACACACCCAAGTTTTATTTCCAAGGGTTTGACTTTTCGTCGCATTGAAAATCAAAACCGCTGCTGTATCGGTCAGCAATTTTGAATCGTTGGGGATTCGATTGTTGGGATCAATCACACAACGAAGTGGAGCGGGACCACTCCAATGCCGTAAATTCAGTTGCGGATTGTCATCAACAACGGTTTGAACCCCAACCAAGATAGCCGCCTGTTCACTTCGCCATTGATGGGCTTTTTGCTGGGCATAAAGATTGCTTATCCAAAAGACGGACTTGTCTTTTTTGGTTGCCGCAAGCGGCGAAATAAATCCATCTTTGGTTTGCGCCCATTTCAATAATACGTAAGGACGTTTGTTTTGATGAAAACAAAAAAAGCGACGATTTAAAAACAGAGCTTCTTTATTGAGCACTCCGGTTTGAACCTCACAACCGTGAGCGCGTAAACTTGCGACCCCCTTGCCGGCCACTTTGCTATTGGGGTCGAGTGTCGCAATCACCACACGGGGTATTTCATGCTGAATTAAGGCATCTGCACAAGGAGGTGTTTTTCCAAAATGAGAGCAAGGTTCCAAATTGACATACAAAGTACTTTTTCGTAATAACGACTTATCCTTGACCGCCGCAATGGCATTGATTTCGGCATGTGCGCTTCCTGCTTTTTGATGCCATCCCTCTCCAATAATTTTGTCATTATAAACAATCACACAACCCACCATAGGATTGGGAGCGGTGTATCCCATTGCTTTTTTAGCCAAAAAAAGGCAACGCCGCATATAAAAAGTATCTCGTTCTGACCGCTGAATTTGTCCCAATGTGCGTACTTTGTAATTCTAAATGATAGCTACTCTCTCCTCCGAGAAAGTGGGATAAAAGTATGACAATTCTTAGAAAATGGAGATACGAGAAATCAAACAAGAAGACAATGCCGATTTAGCGGTAGTGTTGAAGTCGGTATTGATAGAAATGGGAGTTCCTAAAACGGGAACCGCCTATGAAGACCCTGAGCTCAATACTATGTTTGAAGCCTATCAAGGGGAACGTTCTCGTTATTATGTCATTACCGATAATAACAAAATTTTGGGAGGAGCAGGGATTGCGCCGCTCAAAGCGGAATCTCCAAGCATCTGCGAATTACAAAAAATGTATTTTTCACCCCAGGCTCGTGGATTGGGAATGGGCTATCAAATGATCGTAAAGTGTTTGGATTTTGCCAAAGTAGCGGGCTTCGAATTGTGTTATCTAGAAACCCTACCCAATATGAAAGCTGCTCAAAAGCTATATCAAAAATTGGGTTTTGAATACATCCCTAATGCCCTCGGTAAAACAGGACATACATCTTGTTCCGTATGGATGACAAAGGCATTGTTATGAATCTGATCGAAAGTAGAGATTATTTTAGGAGTACCCTCAAAAACACTTATGACACTCCCGCCATTGATTATTATTTTAAGGTTTTAATCCAAGCTTTTTTTAAATGGGAAGCCACCATTATTGGTCTACAGCCGAGGAAAATATTGACCAAAACAGAATTGGATCAGTTGATGGATGCGGCAAAACGATTGCTTGCATCAGAACCGTTGCAATATATTACCGGTAGTGCACATTTTTGTAATTTGGAATTTAAGGTGAATCCAGCTGTTTTGATTCCTCGCCCGGAAACCGAGGAGTTGGTGGAATGGATCAGGGAAACGCAGTTGCAAACCTCCAAGATGACATTATTGGAAGTGGGAACAGGAAGTGGCTGTATCGCAGTTTCTTTGGGCGTTTATTTTCCCAATGCTGAAATTCACGCGCTCGATATCGACACAGCTGCAATTGAAATTGCAGTCACCAATGCAGACCGTCATTCAGCCGCAATAAATTTTCACAGCTGCGACTTTTTAACCCTCTCGGATTGGGAATTTCCTTTGGATCGGATCGTTTCCAATCCACCTTATATTTCACCCGAGGAAAAGCAAGAAATGCAGCCAAACGTCATGGATTATGAACCACATCGCGCGCTTTTTGTCCCCGCCGATAATCCTTTGTTGTTTTATCGAAAAATTCTCGATTTTGCGCAACAGCACCTGAAAACAGAGGGAGAACTATTTTTTGAAATAAACCCTAAATTTCTGGAGGCCATGCGCTCCTTAATATTATCCTACAAGAATTACCATATTTATGAGAGAAACGATATTTTTGGAAAAACAAGAATGATGCGTTTAATTAAAACGGTTTGATGGAAAATATTTTATCCGAAATTCAAGCGTTGCGAAATAGTTTGCACCAACACAATTACAATTACTATATATTGGACGAACCCACTATTAGTGATTATGATTTTGATGTTTTATTACAACGGCTTCAAACTTTGGAATCGCAATATCCCGAATACTACGACGCAAACTCTCCCACCCAACGAGTGGGGGGAGGAGTGACCAAAAATTTTGAAACCAAAAAACACCGCTATCCCATGTATTCTTTGTCCAATACCTATTCCAAAGAAGAGGTGTTGCAATGGCAAGAACGCTTGGTGAAGATTTTGGAGCACGATCAAATCAGCTTCAGTTGTGAATTGAAATTTGACGGAGCCTCCATCAATTTGACCTATGAAAACGGCAAATTGGTACAAGCCCTCACCCGTGGAGATGGAATTGAGGGTGATGATGTTACGACCAATATCAAAACCATAGGAACCATCCCCTTGCGTTTACAGGGCGATTATCCAGATTTTTTTGAAATACGGGGAGAAATCATCCTGCCTTGGGACGGTTTTCATCAAATGAATGAAGCCCGTGAAGCCGCTGGAGAACCTTTGTATCGCAATCCAAGAAATACGGCTTCTGGGAGTTTGAAGTTACAAGACAGCAGTTTGGTGGCGCAACGTCCACTGCGCTGTTTTTTATACAGTTTGGCCGGAGAAAATTTAGGCGTGCAAAGTCAATTTGACGCACTTGGAAAAGCGCGACAGTGGGGATTTAAAGTTCCGGATTCTGCTCGTTTATTGGGAACGGTGGAGGAGGTTTTTGAGTTTATTGCGCATTGGGAAACAGCCCGTAAAAATTTACCTTATGAAATCGACGGTATTGTCATCAAAGTCAATGATTTACAGCAGCAAGAACTTTTGGGATTTACTGCAAAAGCCCCACGGTGGGCGATAGCTTATAAATTTAAGGCGGAAAATATTGTCACCCAATTGTTGGGGGTGCAGTATCAAGTGGGTCGAACGGGTGCCATCACACCCGTGGCACAATTGGAAGCGGTAGAAATTTCAGGAACAACAGTAAAAAGAGCTTCACTCCATAATGCCGATCAAATTGAAAAACTCGACCTGCGGATCAAGGATTGGGTATATGTTGAAAAAGGGGGAGAAATCATTCCCAAAATCACTGGTGTAGATCCCGAGAGAAGAGGACGCTTGGAAGATCGAGTGACCTTTGTCGATCACTGTCCCGATTGTTCCAGTCCGTTGGAACGGCTGGAGGGAGAAGCTCAACATTATTGCTCGAACAGCAGTGGATGCCCCACGCAGATCATTGGGAGGATTCAACATTTTATCGGTCGAAAAGCGATGGATATTGAGGGTTTGGGAGGAGAAACCGTTGCATTGCTCTATCATGCCGGACTGATTCGCTCGGTAGCTGACTTGTATGCGCTTCGACCAGAACAGTTGCTTCCCTTGGAGCGCATGGCAGAAAAATCCGTAACCAACCTCATTGAAGGCGTGAAGCAATCCAAAGAGAAACCTTTTGCAAAAGTATTGTTTGGTTTAGGAATTCGTTTTGTGGGTGAAACCGTTGCCAAAAGATTGGCCAAACAATTCGGCTCCATAGCGGCTCTAGCGCAGGCTGATTTTGAAACGCTGATTCAAACCGAAGATATTGGAGATCGCATCGCTAAAAGTGTTATGGATTGGTTTTTATTGGCAGCCAATCAAGAATTGATTCAAGAACTTAAAGCGCAAGGCTTACAATTGGAAAACGCAGTTCAAGCCGAAGCTACAGTGCCTCAAATTTTGGAAAATAAAAAAGTGGTGGTGAGCGGTGTTTTTGAACATTTTTCAAGAGAGGGTATAAAAGAAAAAATCGAAACCTTGGGAGGTCAAATTGTTAGCGGAGTATCTTCAAAAACAGACTTGATTGTAGCAGGGGAGGGAATGGGTCCCTCTAAAAAACAAAAGGCAGAAAAATTGGGAATCCAAATCCTTGATGAAACAGCTTTTCTTGCGCTTTTGAAGGAATAATTACCCAAAAAAGTTACATCCATAACATTTTGCATAAAAAAAATGCGTTATGTTTATATTTTGTGTCGCTACTACGTGAAATTTTAATTTTGTAAAGAATATAATGATGTTTAGTCTCAAGAAACAATTGCTGAATTTTCGATTAAAAAAAAGTTTAAAACTTTTGGAAGACGAAATCAGAGAGACACCCAAAGTGATCGGTTCACTTGGGATTTTATGGGATGGCCTAATGCCACTGGATGAAGTGTTAATAAAAGACTTAGCTACTTCCTTACAAATTCCATTTAAAAACATATCCATCATTATGGTCGGCGTTACGGAAGCAATACAGCAAACGGCTTCTTTTGAAATACTGCATTTGAACACGAAAGATTTGGGCTGGTTGGGGAAACTACCGGACAGCACCCATCATTTCACCCATTCAAATTGGGATTTAATTATCAATTTTTTTGATTCTAAAAATCCGCTGCTTTCTTTTATTAGTGCTGAAAGCAAGGGGAAATTGAGATTGGGTTTTGCAAAAACAGATTTACGATTAAACGATCTTATATTTCATTTGCCCTCCCAAGAAAAAAATCTTTTTGTAGATGAAGCAGTGCGATATATTAAAATTATTATAACAACATAAAAAATGAATTTAAGTGGATTAGGCGTGGCCATGATAACTCCTTTTACAACAGAAGGTATGGTCGATTATGATGCAATTCCGGGCTTGGTAGAAAACATTGCTACGGGCTGTGCTGATTATTTGGTGCTTATGGGAACTACTGCGGAGGTCCCCACACTCACTCCCACCGAAAAACGAATGGTTATTTCGGCTGTTTTGGAGGCAAATACCTCCAAACTTCCTCTGGTAATTGGGATTGGAGGAAACAATACCGCGGCAGTGATCGCAGAAATTCAAAGCACAGATTTAAGCCCTTTTCAGGCCATCATGTCCGTGATGCCCTATTATAACAAGCCTTCGCAAGAGGGATTGTATCAGCATTTTATGCACATAGCAGCGGCCAGTCCGCTGCCCATTATTTTGTATAATGTTCCTTCTCGAACCGGTTGTAGTTTAGACATTGAGACCCTGTTGCGTTTGGTCAATGATTCTGATAACATTATTGCGATCAAAGAAGCCAGTGGCGACATCCAATTGGCAGAAAGTATGATTAAAAGTTGTCCCAAACACATACAAGTGATTTCGGGAGAAGACAGCCTGACCTTGCCGATGCTTTTGGCGGGTGCAGTGGGGACTATTTCGGTTTTGGGTAATGCCTTTCCCGTGCCATTGGCCAACCTTATGCAATTGGTAAAAGAAGGCAATGTAGCAGAAGCCTATGCCATTCACTACAAACTTTTGGATACCATCAGTCTGCTTTTTGAAGAAGGCAATCCAGTGGGGGTGAAGGGAATGTTGTCTTTGTTAGGCTTGTGTCAAAAAACAGTACGCCTCCCATTAGTCGTGGCTTCTGATGATTTGATGGGCAGAATGGAATCCGCCATTCGAGCTGCAGAATTCACGGTTTAGCGAGGGTTTTCTGGAGACTTTGAACTTTAACAATGTCTTTGGTAGAATTACCGTATTTTCTCACAGCTTTTTAGTAATTTTGCAGGATGAATTTTAACAGGCTTCTTAGCATTTCAAGTCTTTGGCTTCTAGTTTTCTACGCCAGTTGTAGCGATTATCAAAAATTGCTCAATAGCGACGATACTAACGAGAAGTATCGTATGTCCGAAGAGTATTATAAAAATGGTGAATATCGCAAAGCCAATCGGTTGTTGGAACAAATTGTTCCCAAATATCGCGGAAAACCCCAAGCGGAGCGTGTTATTTTCTTTTTTGCGGACAGTTATTTCCAAACCAAAAGTTATTTATTAGCCGCCTATCAATATGAAAGTTTTGTCAAATCCTACCCCAAAAGCGAACGGATCGTAGAAGCTTATTTTAAGGCGGCAAAAAGTCATTATTATCTTTCTCCCAGCTATAGTCTCGATCAGGAGGAAACGGTCACGGCCATTGAAAAACTGCAAATTTTTATCAATAATTTTCCAACTTCCGAATATATAGACGAAGCCAATCAATTGATAGAAGAATTGCAAGTGAAACTAGAACAGAAGGATTTTGAAATTGCAAAACAATATTTCACCATACGCGATTATCAAGCGGCCATCAAGTCTTTAGATAATTTCACTTCTTCTTTTCCGGGGACTAAATTTCGAGAAGAAGCACTTTTTGTCAAGTTTAACGCCTCTTTTGAAATCGCTTACAACAGTATCGATGCCAAGAAAAAGGAAAGAATGGAAGATTTGAAGCAACAATACACCACTATTTTACGTTATTTCCCCGAGACCATCTTCCTTTCGGATTTGGATAACAAAATGCGTGTTGTAGAAAAAGAGTTAGAAAAACAAAATACAACAACGACATCATTAACGAATACTAAATAAAACCAATATGACCAAGTACAGAGAATCTAAAGCTGCCATTTCTTCGGTTACCTATGATCGTAACGAAATGGAAAAAGAGGTTGGGAATATCTATGAAGCACTTTCTATTATTGCCAAACGTTCGATTCAAATCAATTTAGATATTAAAAAAGAATTGCACGAAAAGTTGGACGAATTTGCTACACATAACGACAGTTTGGAGGAAATTTTTGAAAACAAGGAACAGATTGAAGTTTCTCGATTCTATGAAAGATTGCCTAAGCCCCACGCCATCGCCGTGGAAGAGTGGGTTCAAAAAAGAATTTACCACAGAAATACAGACGCACCTACAGATTCCTAATGAATGCCTTAAGCGGAAAAAAAATTTTACTGGGTATTTCAGGAGGAATTGCCGCTTATAAAATTCCCTTATTGGTTCGTCAATTCATCCAAAACGGGGCAGAAGTCCGGGTTGTGATGACTCCTGATGCCAAAGAATTTGTGACCCCATTGACCTTGGCCACCCTCTCCAAAAATGAGGTTTTATCTACTTTTACCACCACAGACACCGACAATCCCAACTGGAACGATCATGTGGCAATGGCACTTTGGGCAGATGTTTTTTTAATTGCGCCAGCCACTGCAAACACGATTTCCAGCATGGCTCATGCACGTTGTAACAACTTGTTATTAGCCGTTTATTTGTCAGCCAAATGTCCCGTCTTCATTGCTCCTGCAATGGATTTGGACATGTATGCCCATCCAGCTACGCAAAAGAATCTGGAAGCTCTCAGTCGCTTTGGCCATCATGTTTTACCCGTAGGAACCGGTTTTCTAGCCAGTGGTCTATCGGGGAAAGGCCGTATGCTGGAGCCGGAGGAAATACTGACACATTTGATGGAATACTTTAGTCCGGAATTGCCACTTGCCGGAACAACGGTTTTGATCACTGCGGGACCCACCTATGAAGCCATCGATCCCGTTCGTTTTATAGGGAATCACTCTTCCGGAAAGATGGGGTTTGCCTTGGCAGAAACCGCAGCAAATAAGGGTGCAAAGGTGTATTTGGTCTGTGGTCCCAATGTTTTAAAAACCCAAAACCCTAACATAGAACGTTTTGATGTGACCACAGCAGCAGAAATGTTTGAACAGGTAAAACAACTTTATCCAAACGTGGATTATGCCATTGCCGCTGCAGCTGTCGCCGATTATCGCCCTCAAAATGTTCAAAATCAAAAAATCAAGAAAAAAGAACAAGCTTTAGTCATTGATTTAGAACCCACCATTGATATTTTGGCGTATATGGGGAAACATAAAAAAAACCAACAATTGATCGGCTTTGCACTGGAAACCGAAAACGGGATGGTACATGCGCAAGACAAATTAAAACGAAAAAATTTAGACGGAATTGTTTTAAACACCCTAGCCGATGAAGGCGCAGGTTTTTCCACAGACACCAATAAAATTACTTATATTGATAAAGATTTAAAAGCAACTTCCTTTGCCCTCAAATCTAAAGCTGAGGTTGCCGAGGATATTTTTAACCAAATTTTAGCCCCTCATGCCTAAATTACTCACGTTCTGTTTTTTCCTGTTTACTGCTGGTTTACAAGCCCAAGAGTTAAACGCTCAAGTGATTGTTAATTCTGATTTGGTCAATCAAACCAATCAGCAGATTTTCAAAACCCTGGAACAATCCTTGAATGAATTTATCAATACAACCACCTGGACCAACTTGGAGCTGCTGAATCAAGAAAAAATCACTTGCAGTTTTGTTTTTACTTTAACCAATTACAATAGAGATCAATTTGAAGCCACCCTTCAAATCCAGTCGCAGCGTCCGGTTTTTGAGTCCAATTACGACAGCCCAATCATTAATTATTTGGACAAGGACATTGTTTTTAGTTATCAAGAATACCAACCGTTTTTTTTCAATGCCTCAGCCTTTGAATCCAATTTGGTTTCTTTGGTCAGTTATTATATTTATATCATCTTGGGGATGGATGCCGACAGTTTTGCTCCCAATGGTGGAACGGCTTATTTTCAACAAGCCCGCAGTATTGCCAATTTAGCCCAGCAATCAGGAATTAAAGGTTGGGAAGCCGAAGGGAGTCGGAATCGGTTTTTGTTGATCGATACCATGTTGTCCAATACATTCCGCGAAATTCGTCAAACCAACTATATCTATCATCGATTGGGATTGGACAAAATGGTCAATACGCCCTTGGAGGGCAAAAACCAAATGATGAAAGCCATTCAGAATTTGGAATCCCTCTATCAAAGACGTCCAAATGCCTTTTTGATTCAACTCTTTTTTGATTCCAAGGTGGAGGAAATCGTCAATATCTTTTCCGACGGTCCCAAAGTAGATTTTCAAGAAACGGTAAATACCCTAAAAAAAATAGCCCCCTTTTTTGGCGGTCGATGGAAGCAAATCAAAGTTTAATATTTCTATCTTAGGGGCGCAGAACAGCACAATTAAATAAGATCGGATTGCTTAAAGAATTAAAAATTTACAATTTTGCTTTAATCGATGCCTTGGAAGTTCATTTTTCTTCCGGAATGACCTGTATTACAGGAGAAACCGGAGCCGGAAAATCGATTCTTTTGGGAGGTTTAAGTTTGGTTTTGGGGAAACGCGCCGATCTTTCTGCCCTGTTTCAACCGGACAAAAAATGTGTCGTTGAAGCGGTTTTTGATTTGACCGATTACACCTTGAAGGAAGTATTTGATGAGCTCGATTTGGATTATCAATCGGAAACAATCATCCGAAGAGAACTCTTACCTCAGGGCAAATCTCGTGCCTTTGTGAATGACACCCCAGTTTTATTGCAAAGTTTGGAGCAACTCAGTGCTCATTTGGTTGATATTCATTCGCAAAACGATACCCAAATATTGTTGCAAGACAGTTATCCCATCATGCTTTTGGATGCTTTGGCTAAAAATGAAAATGATTTAGTGAGTTATCAAACGCAGTTAAAGGAATATTTAAAATTAGATCGCCATTTACAACAACTAAGCGACGAACAATCCAAAGCGGATCAAAATTTTGAGTTAAACGAATTTTTGTGGCAAGAATTGGAAGCTGCGCAGCTTAAAGAAGGGATGGAAAAACCTTTGGAGGAACGGCTGGAGGCACTGGCGAATGTGGATTTTTTACAATCCCAATTTGGGGCGGTTGTTCAGTTAATGGACAACGAATCTCTAGGGCTTCGGGAGCAACTCATTCAATTGCGTGGACTTTTACAATCTATTGCTCAAAAGGCGAGTACTTACGATGGTTTGGCCGATCGATCCAAAAGTGTATTGATCGAAGTAGAGGATCTTTTGGAGGATTGTATGCGTGCGTTGGAGGGTTTGGAAGCACATCCGGAGGAATTACAGGAATTAGAAACGCAGTGGGATCAATTGCATCGGTTGCAACAAAAACACAAAGTGCAGAGTGTCGCTGCTTTGATAGAAATCAGAGAACGCTTAAATACCACCATTCAATCGCGTTTGGATATGGCGGAAAAGATGGCTGCGATTGATAAAGAAAAACAAGCGGTATACAAAAGCTTGAAGCAATTGGGGGGGCAGCTTTCTGAAAAAAGAAGTTCCACCACAGCGGTCTTGGAATCAGAATTACAGCGTCTCATCCAAAAGATGGGCATGGGGGATGCCGCGTTTAAAATTGAGATCACTCCCGGAGAAAACTTTCTTTCCAATGGTATTGACCAGGTTGCTTTTCTTTTTAAAGCCAATAAAGGAGGAACTTTTAAACCCCTGAAAAAGATAGCTTCGGGTGGAGAGATGTCTCGAATCATGTTGGCATTCAAAACTATTTTATGTCAGTATAAAAAGTTGCCCACCATTATTTTTGATGAGATCGATACCGGTGTTTCCGGTAAGGTTTCGGATCAAATCGCTCAAATCATGGTTGGCATCAGCAAACAAATGCAGGTGCTCACCATTACACACTTGCCCCAGGTTGCTGCCAGAGGTAATCATCACTATAAAGTCTTCAAGAAAGAAGAACTCGGCATTGTTCAGAGCGATTTAAAAATATTGGAGGGAACAGATCGTGTAGAAGAAATTGCTGCCATGCTTTCGGGCAATCAGTTGACCGACACCGCCATTGCTCATGCCAAACAATTATTGAATTAAGTGTATATTTACACCCTAAAAAATAAATCATGGCACACAAAATACTCGAAGGAAAAAAAGGAATCATTTTTGGAGCGTTAGACGATCAATCCATTGCTTGGAAAACTGCCGAATCTGTAGCAGATGCTGGAGGACAATTCGTACTTACCAATGCTCCCGTAGCCATGCGTATGGGAACGATCAATCAACTGGCCGAAAAAACCGGAGCAACGGTGATTGCTGCAGATGCTACCAATATGGAAGATTTGGAGCATTTAATCAATCAAGCACAAGAAATCCTGGGAGGAAAATTGGATTTTGTACTGCATTCCATCGGGATGTCAATCAATGTGCGTAAAGGAAAACACTACACCGACTTGAACCACGATTGGATGACCAAAGGCTGGGATGTGTCGGCTGTGTCTTTTCATAAATTGATGCAATGTTTGTATAAAAAAGATGCAATGAATCCTTGGGGAAGTATCGTAGCCCTTTCTTATGTGGCTGCTCAGCGTACTTTTCCCAACTATAACGATATGGCAGACAACAAAGCCTATTTGGAATCAATAGCGCGCAGTTTTGGATATTTCTTTGGGAAAGACAAAAAAGTTCGGGTGAATACCATTTCTCAATCTCCCACTTTGACCACGGCCGGAAAAGGAGTTGCCGGTTTGGATGGCTTTTTGGCCTATGCCGAAAAAATGTCTCCTTTGGGTAATGCTACGGCCAAAGAATGTGCAGATTATACGGTTTCTTTATTTTCTGATTATACTCGTAAAGTGACCCTTCAAAATTTATTTCACGATGGCGGTTTTTCCAATGTGGGGGTAAGTCAAGAGGTTATCGATGCCATAAGCAAATAGATAGGCTTTCTTAGCCCTAATCTGATGGCTGCTCAAAAAAATCTTTACAATAAACTAGCGAAGCGTTTACCGGGGAAAGAACGTTTTCGCTTTTTTTTGTTGTTTGTATTGATTTCGTTACTCTTTTGGATGAGTACCAAATTTTCAAAAACCTATCAAGTACAGCAAACCTTTGTCGTACACTGGAAGGAGCTTCCCAAGGATGTAGTGCTTTTGGAAGAACCCCATCAAATTGCGCTCACGATTCGTGCGAGTGGATTCGAATTGTTGTTG
>JABISF010000002.1 GCA_018699935.1 Flavobacteriaceae bacterium
AAAAAGACTCTTAAATAAAGATGTTTTCAATGGCTGCAGCACCCACCGCTTCCAAATCACGCATCGCATTAATGACCTTAAAAGCTGAAAATTGTTTTAAATCGGAATGATAAATGGGCGTTGGGATTAATTTTTCTTCGGTAATCAATCGCGCTCTGCAAGTTCCCGGCAGAAGAGGTTGTTCTGGGGTATACCACAATCCTTCTTTCAAAAAGGCGAGATTTCCGTAGGAAGTGTCTGTTATCCATCCCGACTTTAGAATAAGAATGTCATCGCAGCCCCCTCTTTTTTCATACAGGGCATTCAACTGTTTTCGATCGTTGAATTTAAGCCCGTATTCCAAGACATCATCGGAAACCGCTTGCAGGCTTTTAATTTCCGAAATCACATAGGCAGACCAAAGTAATTCTCTTTGGTATTCATTGTATGAAATCCGCAACTTTACCATCCCTGTTCTCCATGGGTTTGGAATAATAATTCCCTCCAATAAACCTTTTTTAGGAGGAGTTCCATAGTAGTGTTGAAAGGCAGCGTGGTAGCGTTCTTCGTGCCAATGGGGATGTAGGATTTGACCATCCAAAACGCAAAGGGATTCAAATAAAGGGAACATAAATTTTGTGGATTAACTCCTCATATTCTTCATCTAAAGTACTCAAATGCGTGATTCCTCCACCGCTGCGATAGTGGTATTTTCCATGGCGCTGTTCGATGTAGCGAATATTGACACCGCTTTCCAAACGTTTTCCGTCATAGATGCCAAAGACTCCGGTATAATATCCCCTTTCACTTCCTTCGGCGGCTCGAATCAGTTCAAGGGTTTTGTTTTTTGGCGCCCCGCTCACCGATCCCGCAGGGAGTAATTTATGGATTAATTCACCACTATTTTTTTGCCAATTGTGCGCTAAGGTGCCTTGAATTTCGGAACTGCTTTGATACAATTCGCCGTGAGTGCCTTTGATTTTTTCCAAATACCGAAACCGATTCAATCGCACGTTTTTGGCAATTTGAGAAAGGTCGTTGCGCAGCAAATCTACGATGGTATTGTGTTCGTATTGTTCTTTCAGATTGTTTGTCAGTTGTTTTTCCGCTTCCGGTAAGCCCGCGTCTATTGTGCCCTTCATGGGGTAGCTGTAGATCGTATCTTCTTCAATTTTGATAAAACACTCTGGAGAATAGATGACAAAATCATCTTTTTTATAAAATTTATAGGGAGCCCTGGAAGCATAAAAAAAATCCAACAGGCTGTGTTGGCTTTCCACTCCAGACGGGAAGGTGAGATTCAACAAAAACGAATCTCCCCGATTGATATGATGTTTTACATAATCAAAAGCTTTTGCATAGTTTTTTTTAGAAACGGGAGTCGTTTTAGTAAAAGTGGGTTTGGAAGAAAGTTCTCTTTTAGGAGCATTGGTCACCCCCTTGATGTCGAAATAGATGTCCCGCCGTGCCGCCTCATCAAAAGTGTAAAGCAAAGGTTTTTTTTGCTCAAAATCGATGAGAAAAACAAAAGGGATTCCAGCAACGACACATTCGGAAAATTGTTCACTGAAAGACAACAAAGAGTAGAATTGGTTTTGAATTATGCGTCAACCGCTTTGAGGGTTTCCATGATTTTTTGCTCCAATTCTTCCATCAATTCAGGATTGTCCTGAAGTAAGGTTTTTACGGCATCTCTTCCCTGTCCGATTTTGGTGTCTCCATAACTAAACCAGGAACCGCTTTTTTTGATGATTTCAAAGTTGACGCCCAAATCAATTATTTCTCCGATTTTTGAGATCCCTTCTCCATAGAGGATATCAAATTCGGTCGTTCTAAAAGGGGGTGCCACTTTGTTTTTGACCACTTTCACGCGGGTTTTATTTCCCAAAACTTCGGCATCACCGCCTTTGATTTGAGTAGAACGGCGAATGTCTAAACGTACCGAAGCATAAAATTTCAGAGCATTTCCACCGGTGGTTGTTTCAGGATTTCCAAACATGACCCCAATTTTTTCCCGCAATTGATTGATAAAAATCACGGTACAATTGGTTTTGCTGATGGTTCCTGTAAGTTTCCGCAGGGCTTGCGACATCAATCGGGCATGGAGTCCCATTTTGGAATCTCCCATTTCCCCTTCAATTTCACTTTTGGGGGTTAAGGCGGCAACGGAGTCAATCACCACGATGTCGATGGCTCCAGAACGGATCAGGTTGTCCGTAATTTCTAGTGCTTGTTCTCCATGGTCGGGTTGAGAGATAATCAATTCTCCCACATCAATTCCTAATTTTTCGGCATAAAAGCGATCGAAAGCGTGTTCGGCATCGATAAAAGCAGCAATCCCCCCGGCTTTTTGACATTCTGCAATGGCATGAAGGGTGAGGGTTGTTTTTCCGGAAGATTCCGGTCCGTAGATTTCAATGACACGCCCCCGTGGATAGCCCCCCACGCCTAAGGCAATATCCAGTCCAATAGAGCCCGAGGAAATGGCTTCTACTTCTTCAACGGCGGCATCGCCCAACTTCATGACGGCTCCTTTCCCGTAGGTTTTGTCCAACTTATCTAGGGTGAGTTGGAGGGCTTTTTGTTTTGCACTTTTTTGATCTGACATAACGCTCTTTTTGGCTAAATTACATTTTCTTCACATGGCTTACAAGTCCGATCTAGGTGCATTATTAACAAATTTCTTAAGTCATTGAGAAATGAACCACTCCAATAATTTTTGCACGTCTTATGATAAAAGGTTAATTTTATAAACCACTATATTTTGTAAATTAGATTTTATGAAAAAACTCCTTTGGATTATATTTTTCACGGGTTTTATAACGCAAAGTGCAAAGGCGGACCAATTGTCTTACCTAACCCAAGCACAAGCTGAATTGGCCTGTAAACTGATTCAGGGGATGGAGGAGCTTTATCTATTTTGTGGCTGTTGCAATGAAACCATAGGGGAACTCGTTCAAGTAAATGATGTTAGTTTTCAACACACCGGTTATGAAGATTTTTATCAAGTAATTCTGACCTATACGAACAGTAAGCAGGAATCCGTTTCAGAAGGAATTGATTTGGCGTACACCTGGGCGACAGTAGATGATAAAATTGAAACGCTAGGAGAACTGTTAGACCTCGATCATGACCCCTGCCGACGTCTTGGGGTCGGCTTTTGGGATTGATTTTACCCCAACAGGGATAGTGTTCAAAGGCTTTCTAAGCGATCTTGGATTGAATTTCTAAAAAGCGATTTCCTCAATTTTCCGTACCTTTGCCCATCTTTTAACCTTAAATTGTTCGTATAGCATGCAACTGTACAATACCTTAAGCGCAAAAGAGCGTGCGCAACTTATCGAAACAGCCGGTCAAGAACGGCTTACGCTCTCCTTTTATCAATATGCCCAAATCGGAAACCCTCAATTGTTTCGCGATTATTTATTTCTTCATTGGAATCCATTGGATGCCTTGGGACGCATTTATGTCGCCCACGAAGGAATTAACGCACAAATGTCAATTCCAGCCGTAAATTTTGCTTTGTTCAAGGCTCACTTGGACAGCATTACGTTTTTGGAACACGTTCGGCTAAACATCGCTATTGAGCAAGACAACAAATCCTTTCTTAAACTTACCATCAAAGTTCGCAACAAGATTGTTGCGGATGGTTTGAATGACGCTAGCTTTGATGTAACACAAAAGGGAAAACATGTTAACGCTCTAGAATTTAATCAATTACTAGAGGACGAAAACACCATTTGTGTAGATATGCGCAATCATTACGAAAGTGAAATTGGACATTTTGTCAATGCCATTACCCCCGATGTGGACACGTTTAGAGATTCCTTACCAATCATTGAAAATGATCTTTCTCAACACAAGGAGGACAAAAAACTGTTGATGTATTGTACGGGAGGGATTCGCTGTGAAAAGGCAAGTGCCTACTTTAAGCACAAAGGGTTTAAACAAGTTTTCCAGTTAGAGGGCGGCATCATCGAATATGCGCGCCAGGTCCAAAACCTGGGGTTGGAAAACAAGTTTCTCGGAAAAAACTTTGTATTCGACGAACGCCGTGGCGAGCGTATTTCCAAGGATGTTATTGCCAACTGTCATCAATGCGGGGCAGCTTGCGACACCCATGTCAATTGCAAAAATGAAGCCTGTCACTTACTTTTTATTCAATGTCCCAGTTGTCAGGAGCAAATGCAACAATGTTGTTCTGAAGCGTGTCAAGAAATTGTTAACCTTCCGGAGGAAAAGCAAAAAGCCTTGCGAAAAGGCAAACACAACAGCAATAAAATCTTTAAGAAAGGACGTTCCGAAGCCTTGCCTTTTAAACGCTAATTAATACTTAAATTCCCTGTGGATTGTGTTAAATCCCTGTATCTTTAAGGTCAAATTTAAAAAATGAGCTGTCAAAGCTGTAGCAATTCGGCAACGGGTCAACCGCGAGGCTGTCAAAACAACGGGACTTGTGGAAGTGACAGTTGTAACAAACTCACTGTATTCGATTGGTTGTCGAACATGAAAATGCCGAGCGACCAAGCTCCCTTCCCCTATGCCGAAGTACGTTTTAAAAACAGCCGGAAAGGATTTTACAGCATCCCCGAAAACGTGAGTCCCAGTGTGGGTAATGTCGTTGTGGTGGAAGCCGAATCAGGCTATGATGTTGGAATGATTACCATTACGGGAGAATTGGTGCGCTTGCAAATGCAGCGTAAAAAAGTCGATATAGCGAAGGAATCCTTTTCCAAAATTTTGCGTCTTGCCAACGCCCAAGAAATAGATGTTTGGCAGGCGGCCAGAGATCGTGAAGCAGAGGTACAAAAAAGAGCCCGCGAAATGGCCATAGCACTACAGTTGGAAATGAAAATTTCGGATGTAGAATTTCAAGGGGATGGCAAAAAAGCAACATTTTATTATACGGCCGAGCAGCGCGTAGATTTTCGGCAATTGATCAAAGATATGGCAATGGCTTTTTCGATTCGTATCGACATGCGTCAGATCGGACTTCGTCAGGAGGCTTCTCGTTTGGGCGGCATTGGTTCTTGTGGAAGAGAATTGTGTTGTTCCACTTGGCTGACGGATTTTCGAACGGTTTCAACGGGAGCAGCCCGGTATCAACAGTTGTCCCTCAACCCTCAAAAATTGGCCGGTCAATGTGGGAAACTTAAATGTTGTTTAAACTATGAACTTGACGCCTATCGAAAAGCACTGAAAAACTTCCCCAAGCCGGAGATCAAATTACATACAGAAAAAGGGATTGGCGTTTTTCAAAAAATGGATATTTTTAAAGGAGTTTTGTGGTATAGTTACAAAGACGAATGGATGACGTGGCACGAACTGAAGGTGGATGCGGTCAATAAAATCATCGAAAAAAACAAGGCCAAAGAAACGGTTACGGCTTTGGAAGATTATAAAGAGGTTTTGGTCACTTTGGAAGATGAAATTCAATTTGAAAAAGTAGTAGGACAAGACAATCTCAATCGCTTTGACAAATTGAATGTTCAGCATTCTAAAAATAGGAATCGCAAAAAATCAAAAAATCGCCCTAAAAAAGGGAATAATAAAAATGCATAAGGGACTGTTGTTTTTTGGGCTGCTTTTTTTGATGCGTTGTAGCTCTCCGGGGGGACATTTAGATTATCGAAGTATTCCCGAAACGGGTTGGGAGAAAACCCCATTAGAATTCAACTTACCCCATTCGATTGCGGCTACTCCCCAAAATATTTTTATTTATTTACGCAATAATAATGATTATCCCTTTTCCAATATTTTTATAATCGCCAAAATGTATAAAGACACGGTTTTGGTTGAAACAGACACTTTGGAATACGCCATGGCCGCCGCCGATGGGCAGTGGTTGGGCAGTGGTTTTACGGAAATAAAAGAAAGCAAACTTTGGTGGAAAGAGGACTATCCTTTTGAATCGGGAGCAAAGTATCAAGTAGCAATTGAACAAGTTGTTCGCAATAATGGAGCGGTTGAGGGCGTTGCTACATTACAAGGTATATTGAATGTAGGCGTGGGCATAGAAGCAACAACACAAGAGTAATATGGCGAAGAAAACACCGACCCTTAAAAAGAAAAACACGAATAGCAACCGTCGCTATATTCGGATCTTTTGGATGCTTGTCGTTGGGGGTGTCCTTTTTGTTGGATTGTTGTTTTCTGGGGCGGCACTAGGTTTATATGGACCGATGCCTGACCTGCAGCAACTGGAAAACCCCAAAACCAATTTAGCCACACAAATTATTTCTGCCGATGGGGAGATCATTGGGAAATATTATTTTGATGATAATCGCACCCCGATTCGGTATGAGGAAATCCCACAAAATTTAGTTCAAGCACTGATTGCCACGGAAGACGAACGTTTTTACAAACATTCCGGGATTGATTGGAGAGGAACCCTGCGCGCCTTTGTTTTTTTAGGAAAAAGAGGAGGTGCCAGTACCATAACGCAACAATTGGCACGACAAATTTTTGTTGGGGTTCGCTCCCGAAACAAGATCAAAGCAGTACTACAAAAAATGCAGGAATGGGTGATTGCTGTAGAGTTGGAGCAACGCTATACAAAGAACGAGATTATTGCCATGTATTTAAACAAATATGATTTTGGCTATCAGGCCGATGGTGTGCAGTCGGCCGCTCGAATTTTTTTCGATAAAAAACCGTTAGAGTTAACCCTTGAAGAGTCTGCCATGTTGGTGGGAATGTTAAAAAATTCCTCGCTATACAACCCTATTCGCCGACCCGAACTGGTTGAGCAAAAACGAAATATTGTGTTTCAACAGTTGAAGCGCAACGACATAATAACGGAAGAAGAAATGGATTCGCTATCAAAAATCCCATTGAAAATCCGTTTTACACCGGAATCGCATCGGGAGGGATTGGCAACTTATTTTAGAGCGTATTTACGGGAATTTATGGGTCAATGGATAAAGGAAAACCCCAAAGCCGATGGTTCGGAATACAGTTTGTATCAGGATGGTTTGCGCATCTATACCACCATAGATACCCGAATGCAGCAGAAAGCTGAAGAAGCCATGCAAGCGCACATGAAGAATCTTCAAAAAGAGTTTTTTAGACAAAATCGAAAACGCTATAATGCAACGGCACCTTTTTTAGATTTGCGCAAAGGTGAAATAGATACCCTATTGAATCGAGCGGCCTATCGCTCCGAACGCTGGCGAAAAATGCGTTTGGCAGGAATAGCAGAATCCGATATTTTAAAGAGTTTTAAAGAAAAGCAGCCCATGCGGGTTTTTAGTTGGAAGGGAGAAATAGATACGGTGATGAGTCCCATGGATTCTATTCGTTACTACAAATATTTTCTTCGCGGCGCATTGATGTCGATGGAACCCCAATCCGGTCATATTAAAGCGTGGGTGGGTGGATTTAATTACAAACATTTTCAATACGACCAAGTAAAACAGGGAAGACGACAAATAGGGTCAACGTTTAAGCCCTT
Organism: Flavobacteriaceae bacterium; assembly: GCA_018699935.1. Taxonomy (GTDB): domain Bacteria; phylum Bacteroidota; class Bacteroidia; order Flavobacteriales; family Flavobacteriaceae; genus MS024-2A. The sequence continues at coordinate 7,433 of JABISF010000002.1, forward strand.
TCTTTACGCTACTGCGATCGATCAACTGAAACTTTCGCCCTGTGATTCCCTTCCCGATGCGCTGTATTGTATTGAACCTTTGAAGCATGGAAACATTGATGCCTGGTGTCCCAAAAATTCAGGAAATAAATACGGAGGATCACGAACGCTGAAAGATGCCTTGGCCAATTCGGTAAACACCATCAGTGCTCAATTAATGGATTTGGTAGGACCCCGTCCGGTAATCAATTTAGCACAAAAAATGGGAATTACGTCCAACTTGCCCGCAGTTCCTTCCATTGCTTTGGGCACCCCAGACATTAGTCTCTATGAAATGGTAGGGGCTTACAGCACTTTTGTAAATCAAGGAATTTATGTCAAACCGATTGTGATCACTCGTATTGAAGACAAGAACGGTCGCGCCTTGTTTGAAGTGGTTCCTGAAACCCAAGATGTTTTGGGAGAAGAGGCCGCCTATGTGACCATAAATCTTTTGCAAGGGGTTACCAAATATGGTTCAGGAGCTCGGCTTCGACATTCGGGTCTGGAAAAATCAAATTATGTCTACGAGAAGGTAATCACTGGCTATCCGTATGTTTTTGAAAATGCCATTGCTGGAAAAACAGGCACCACGCAAAATCAATCCGATGGTTGGTTTATGGGGATGGTGCCGAATTTAGCTACCGGTGTATGGGTGGGCGGAGAAGATCGAGCCGTTCATTTTAAAGACATCGCCTTTGGTCAGGGCGCCACGATGGCCTTGCCTATTTGGGCAAATTACATGCGGAGTATCTATGAAATTCCAGAACTTGAGATTTCAAAAGAGGACTTCGTCGTCCCTGAAAACCTGAGTATTCCCGTAAATTGTGATGAAGTATCCGATGCGGAAGATTCGGAGACGCCCAAAAATACGAAAGCCGATTTAAAAGCATTGGGCTTTTAAGAATTGTCATCCGCAAACCAACTGGCATAGGCGGTGTCGGTCTCTCTTAAAATCAAATGATGTAGACGTAAATGCGCAGGAAGTAATGCCTTAATGCGCGTGGCAAAATCAATAATCATAGATTCACTGGTGGGTTGGTAAGGGACACGGAGTACTTTATGTCCTTGTTGTTCCATGATATCAGCAAGTTCTTTGTGAGGCGAATTGTTATTTAACACTGTGGCATGATCAAAGCGATTGACAATGCTTTCTTCCACGATTTTTTTCAAATCTCCAAAGTCCATGACCATTCCCAATTTTACATGCTTGGCCTCCGAAATGGGCTGTCCAATAATGGTAACGGCAAGTTTGTAACTATGCCCATGTACATTCTTACAAAGACCGTCGTAACCATAGAGCGCGTGCCCCGTTTCAAATTTAAACTCTTTAGTTATTCGAATGGTATTATTCATTTTAAAAACAGTGTTTTAAGAAAATCTTGTGTTTCTTTTTGTAGCGCCAATGTGCCTGTTATTTCAGCGTTTTTTTCCAGTAGTTCGTCCCAGTGATCGGTATCTTTCCAGTGGAGCTTTCGGAGGGTTTTACAAGCTTGAGGTGTATAACTTGCTAGGCGATTGGCCATTTCTTCTACTTTTTGATCCAGTGTTGGTATATTGTCGACGATTTGATGGTACAATCCTTTTTGATGTGCCCAGTCCGCAGATTTCCATTGATGCGCTTCAAGCGAAAGCTGTGCAAAAGCGGCACTTCCCATTTTTCGGCTTAAAGCGGGTTCAATCACATAGGGACCAATACCAATGGATAATTCCGAAAGCTTGACCGAAGCACTTTGATGGGCAATGACATAATCACTTGCGGCGACAAGCCCCAAACCTCCGCCAACAACTTTGCCTTGTACGCGCAGCACAACAAACTTTTCAAGCCTTCTCAATGTATTAAGCACGTCCGCGATGCCCATAAAAAAAGCTTTTGCCGAAGTGAGCGTATCCAGTTGGTTCATTTCCGTCAATGAGGCACCGCCACAAAAGGCTTTATCACCCGCACTTTGGATCACAATTACCCTTACTTCCTTTGATTCACCAAGGATGTTGAGCGTTTTCACCAATTCTCCCATGACTTTTTTGGGCAATGAGTTTCCTGCCGTATTCCCAAAGCTGAGGGTGCCGATGCCGTTTTCTATGTGGTGCTTTACAGATGCTTCCATGGATTGCAAAAATAGGGATTCTAAATCCGTTCTAAAAGTTTTTCATAACAGTAGAAAGGAGCCTTACATTGTTTCGGGGAAAAGACAGCCTCCAATTTCTGATATCCCTGCGCTTCATAGAATTTTTGATTTCTCAAATTTAATCTAAAAGTATCTAGATAATTTACATAAAATTAATTCATTGTAGTGAAGTCTTACTATTTTTGCAAAAATGTCTTGGCTAAGTTTGTAAATGCAGGATTCTAAACGTTTATGCTCAACCCAAATGAAAATAGGACAAACCCATCTTAAATTAAAACTATGAAAAACATTTTAGTTCCTTTAGGTATCTCAGATCGTGCCCCGTTTACCCTAAAGTATGCCTTGACTGTAGCGGCTTATTTTGACAGCACAGTTTATGTAGTGGACGCCTACCCTACGCATGTCAATCCCATTGGGATGACCAATGTAAAAGCACGATTGGACGAGGAGAATCATCTTCGAATCAAAAAACTGGTATCAGAAGTTGGCACCCAGTATAAAAAAATTAAAATTGTTAAAAGCGAACAAGATTTATTGGGAACCATAAAAAAGCTAAATCAAACGATCGGATTGGATTTGGTGGTGGTTGCCCCTTTGAATAATGATTTTGACGATAAGGTTTTTTTAGGACGCATTGCCGGAAGTATTATCAAGCGTAGCGATGTTCCTGTCCTAGTAGCGCCTTTGAATGGCGCATTCATTCCTCCAAAAAAAATGCTCATGGCTTTTAAAACGGGAGAGGTAAAAAATTTAAGTACTTTAAAAGTACTCATGCATTTTCAAGACACTTTTCAGGCGCGGTTAAAATTACTTTTGGTCAAAGTTCCCGGTTTTGTCAACAAGAATCACCAAATTGACGATGCACTGACAATGCGTGCAGACAAAATGATTTTTTCTGTTAATGCCACAGTATATCAAGGGGTCTTGGAGCATTTTCAATCTTCCAAGCCCGACATGTTGGTGGTGTTTAAAAGGGAAAGAGGCTTTTTTGAAAAGTTGTGGGAAACGGATTTGATTTTCAAAGCGGATTTCTATTGTACCGTCCCGCTACTGGTTCTAAAAAATATAGATTAACGAATATTTACCCTTGAGGAGCAAAAGCAGTTGGCATAAATCAACACTATTTTTTTACTTACTATTTTATTGTTCAATTAATGCGCAATCCTATTTTGCTCTCGATGTGGACAACGATTTGTATTTTGGAACCGATCGCTATTACTCCAGTGGAATTTTTCTAAAGTATGGAAAATTAAAAACCCAATCTAGGGACAGCCTTTCCTACTGGAGGTATGCCTCTTCCCATTGGGAATTGGGTCAGGAAATCAACACGCCTGCATCGCGGTTGATTTCCAACCCTGACATGTTGGACTATCCGTACAACGGATGGCTGTATATTGGGTTTAAGCAAGAATATCTCCACGATTTTAATTTTGGAATGGGTTGGGGGGTCGAACTCGGCACTACCGGGAGTGACGCCAGTTTCTCTCGAATCTTGCAAAACACCTATCACAAATATGTTTTAGATGTGAATGAGCTAACTTGGGTGGCAGCGATGCCCCAAGCGTTTCATTTAAATTTGAAAGGGAATTTGATGTATTCCGTCCCATTGACAAGAAAAATTTCTTGGGTTCAAAACACCTTACTTCGACTCGGCACATTTCGATCTTCGGCGCGACTACAAACGGGTTTGCAGTATGGGAATATTCTTGGATTTCCTTTTTTTGGGGAACGCTTGGAGTCCATCAACGAAGGTACAGCTCTTTTTTTAGGCGGCGCATTGGAATACAGAATGCACAATTATGCTTTTAGTGGAAGTGCTTTTCGAGAAAATTCACCGCTGGATTTTACGTTTCAAAATTACCAAACAGCTTTTCAATTGGGCTTGGTATACCACAGCCTCGACTGGCGTATTTTGACCGTATTGCACGTCACGTCATTAGATGTGATGGAACAAGAATATCCCCGGCATACTTATCTCACTATAAAAATCACACGCTTGTTTTAGTTCCGGGAGGAAAAAATACGATAGACTACACCGAGTTGATAGCCTTTGTGATTACTTGATTTGGGAATACTCAGGGGAGTATTTCTTTTGGCAAAACGGTAGGCTGCATAGAGATGGAATTTTTGCCCAAAAGTATAGCCCACCTTGACGTGGATCCCAAAAGTGTTGAAAAACAACCCTTTTTCATAGTCCTCATTAACCCACTTCCCTGCGGGCTGTGTGAGTTGTTTTGCAGTGGATATAAGTTCGTAGTTTCCACCGATTTCAATTTTTGTTCGATCGGTAGGATAGAGCGCAATCCCCAAGGGTATTGAAAAGTAGCTGATACGGTCTTTTTGGAGGCTGTCATTAAGCGTAAATTTATATTGCACGGGCAAATAACCCACGCCTGTTTTCAAACGAAAACTTTTGGACAGCGCATATTCTACCGTACTGATAGCACCCAAGGTAAATGTAGGGCTGGTGGTACCCAAATCGGTATTCATATACTGCACCGTAGGCCCTACAAAAACGGTCCATTTGTTGAAGGGAGCATCCAAAGCCGGGCCACGGCGGTATTGCTGGATCAAAAGGTCACCCCCTTGTCCCCAAAGCGTAAATCCTAATAAGAAAAATCCCACTAGGAAGCTTAGGTCAGACCGAGAAACGGTATTTTTTTTCATGGAATAATACTCCTAATTTACTTAACTCTTTGGGGGTAAAAAAATTGTTTTGGTTCCATACAAATTGAAACTGGTTCTAGAGGGGTTTATCATCTGTGAGATATATCCGCTTTTAATTTTCATTATCTTCTAAAGGTCGCAGCCCTTCACATCAACGCCCTTTTAAAAAAGGAGATATAAAATAGATTGTTTAATTTAGAGGAAATAAATCCTTCTAAAAAATACTGTTATGAAATTATTTCAATCAATAGGTAAAATTTGGACGTTGTCTTTTTTCATGTTTTCCCTAGTGTCCTTTACGAACGAAGCGCAAGAGCCCCTAAAAAAATATAATTTCATTGTCATTTTCACCGACGATTTGGGTTATGGTGATCTCAGTAGTTTTGGGAATCCCTCCATAGTTACACCTGTCCTGGATCGTATGGCCATGGAAGGTCAGAAATGGACCAATTTTTATGTGGGTGCACCGGTTTGCACGCCCAGTCGTGCCGCACTGCTAACGGGAAGATTGCCAGTCAGAAATGGAATGATGAGCGACAAAACCCGAGTGTTTTTTCCAGACTCTAAAAATGGAATTCCCGCTAAAGAAATCACTCTAGCAGAGCAGCTCAAAAAAGCAAATTATACCACACATATGGCCGGCAAATGGCATTTGGGGCATCGGGAACAATTCTTGCCAACCAACAACGGTTTTGATTATTATTATGGAATCCCGTATTCCAATGATATGGACATTACCCGTAAAATGAATAGTTCCATGGATTATTGGGAATTGTGGACCACTCACTACAAGAGTTTAAATTTTGAGGATTTCAACGTTCCGATTTTAGAAGGAACGCAACAGGTGGAACGTCCTGCTGATCAGCAGACCATAGTCAAACGCTTTACAGACGCTTCCATAGACGTGGTCAATCGGCATCAAGAAACAGACAACCCCTTTTTTATCTATTTAGCCTACAACCTTCCACATGTACCTTTATTTGCGTCTGAGGACTTTATGGGCACCAGCAAAAGGGGTTTGTATGGCGATGTGGTAGAAGAGATCGATTATAATATTGGACGTCTGATCGCCGCATTAAAAGAGAAAGGACTGGAGGATGACACTATAGTGGTCTTTACTTCCGATAACGGCCCTTGGTTACCGACAGAAATCTCGGGAGGAAGTGCTGGACTTCTGAGGGGCGGAAAAGGTTCAACTTGGGAAGGAGGCATGCGTGAGCCCACAATTTTTTGGTCGCCCGGAAACATCCAGCCCGGAGTCATTACCGAGATGGGCACCACAATGGATTTGTTTACTACGTTCAGCAAGCTGGCCGGCGTGGCGGTGCCTTCCGATCGCGAAATGGACGGATATGATTTGACCCCTGTTTTGTTTCACAAAGAAAAAGGAGTGAGAAATGAAGTTTTTTATTATCGTCAAAGAGAACTCTATGCCGTACGGGTCGGTTCTTTCAAAGCGCATTTTATTACCCAAGAGGGTTATGGCAATGAAAAAACATACCACAATCCACCGCTTTTGTATAATGTTGACGAAGACCCTAGCGAGCGGTTCGATATTGCCGAGAACAACCCCGACATCCTTTTAACAATTCAGGCGGTGGTAGAAGTCCATCAATCAAAAATGCTAATGGATCCCGATCTTTTGCTCGAGCGCGATAAAAAATATTTGAGCAGTAGTACGGTGCCATAGGAACTTGCCCGATTACATCTGTTTTGAATAAAAGAGAATAAGGGCGTCAAAAACAAAGCAGGATTACTCCTAATTTTATTTTCTTTGGACTTCCTTTAGGTCTTGGGATATATTTTATTAAATTTATGTTATGAAAAAATATTCACTACTTATTCTATTCTTTTTGCTTGTTTCATGCAAAGAAGAAGCGAAAAAAAATGATGTTGTTTATTTATCTCCTGATTGTGAATGTTGTCATGATTGGATTTTGCATATGGAAAGCAATAATTTTATTCTAGAAAAGAATATTGATTCTAATATGTATGATGTAAAAATAAATGCGGGGCTTCCAATTGATTTAGCTTCTTGCCATACAGCTATAATCAATGGTTACTTCATTGAAGGACATGTTCCGGCTAATGATGTCAAAAGATTATTAAAAGAAAATCCTGATCATATAATAGGCTTAACGGTTCCTGGAATGCCCGCGGGAACAAATGTTCCTGGGATGGAGGTTAATAACGAAAAGGCTAATTTTGATGTCTTGGCAATTGACAGTAATGGAAAATCTAGTGTTTGGGCGCACTATGAATAATTGAATCCCCACTAATTTACTCGGATCTTTATTCAAGAATTTACTGATGAGGATAGGCCTGTGGTGAAATCAAAAACCCTCCGCTTGGGAGGGTCTCAATAGAAAAGGATTCCCTTATCTCTAGGGGTCATCAATATTTCTATAAAGAGTACTGTGTATTTCGTTCAATCCGAGGCAATTTTCGCCTATTAAAATCTAACATGTTTTACTGCAGTTGGGTGCTTTTTTTTAAGTTTACGTGACGGACAAGCGTATTAAAATTCCTATACATAAAGGAATGATAGAAATTAAATTTTGTTTAGTTTTACGAACTGAATAAACGGGGATGTAGCTCAGCTGGCTAGAGCGCTTGACTGGCAGTCAAGAGGTCGTGGGTTCGAGTCCCATCTTCTCCACCTTTAAAATACTTTTTAAAGTAACTAAACCGAGCCCTTCACATCAGTGAGGGGTTTTTCATGCCAAGTATCTAGACACTCAAATTATACTCCCATACCCAAAATTAATTGCCCTTTTCTTTTGAAGATAGCGTTCGACTAATGATATATAATCAAAACCTCAACTCATTTAATTATATTTATGATTTAATAATATGTAATTGACGCTGAATACAATACACCAGCAATAGGAAAAACCGTTAAAGCCATGAACCAAAAAAAAATTAAATCGACTCTATTTGAGGTATTTGCTATAGTTTTTTCGATAACGATATCTTTTTATATTCAAGAAAAGCTGAATGATTTCGAAAAAGAGCAATTCAAAAACGAAACTTTAGCAGGAGTCCAAAATGACCTTAAGACTGATAAAGCGTTCTTTTTAATGACGTTAGATTTTTTATATAACAGGGTTCAATTTGCTCAAAACATTCAAAATGGAAAAATCTCCCAAGAAGGGTTAAACAGTCTGCTTTTAACATGGGATTTTGGAGGTCAAAACCCAAATTTTAAATCTCTCATTTCAACCGGGGCATTAGAGTTTGTAGAAAATAAGGCGCTTTCTTCAGAACTGAATTATTATTATGAAAACTCCTATGGGGTCTTGGACCGAGTAGGCGATATGTATGTTAATTTATTTTATAAGTTTTCAGACTATATGATGTTACATTATCCCATAGAATCAATGCCAGAGATTTCAAAAGAGAAAAAAAATGATTTTTATTTTGCGCCATACCGATTCAGTCCAAAAGAGCTCTCGTCAGCTTTAAACGATTTTAGGTTTAAAAATTATGTGTTCGATTTGAAAAGAATTATATACGCCAACATAAAGTTTTATGAAGAGGCTATTGTTCGAATCGAAAAATTAGAGGAACTCATCAAAGTAGAACTTAGCTTATAGGGTTTAAAGCGCATCACTTTGTTTTTGAGGAAAAAAAGGATCGCTTGTAATTATTGTGAAATCTATTGAGAACTTTAGATCGAAAAATAAGTTACATAATACGAGCCCGTATTGGAATACTTTAGAAGTCTCAAAATTTAAAACATGAAAAATCCAATCCTACTACTTTCAATATTCTTAATAATAGGATGTACCTCAGACAGTGATGTAACAAAATTCAACACAAGTGAAGCTGTTCTTTTGGATTCAAACGGTAAAGAGATCTTTTTAAATGAATCCCCTCAAAACTTCTCGATCACCGCTAACGTTTATGCTCTCGAGTTCAAATGGACCAAGATTAATGATTCAAGAATTGATGCTGTACAAATTTTTAAAGGAAAGCATCCAGAAGAAATGGAGTTTTTTAAATCCCTACCGAATAGCTCTAATTTTATTGATTTTTTAGTGGGAGTAAGGGAAGAATATTTTTATAAGATCAGATATGTTGCAGGAGATCATTTTACAGGCTTTTCAGAAACAATAAGTGCCTTTGCAGAAGAACCCCTCAATACCAATGTACCAATAAATGATGAAATAGGGGGGATTCAGTATGCATATTGGGATTTTCCATTCCAAACCTTTGAACAAATTTCTCACCAGTTTATCATTCACGAAGAACCCACCAATGAAAACGGAAATGCTAATGGGGACGGATTATATTATCAATTTTATCAAGGAATTTTAAATGATACAATTGGGGTCTATTATGGGATTCAGACCAGAGTGTATAAGCCCGGAGTGGGTTTTGAGAGGGGAATTATATTCTCTCGATGGAGTACAAGGAATAAGGAAAACTATAGCTTATCTGAAAATGCTTAGGGGGAAAGTGCCGGTTATGAAGGAGATTTTATTGGGATTAGGAAACATTACCCTTGGAAAATTGGGCAATATCAAACCCTAATTAAAAAAGATAGCACAGATACTATTGGAGATTGGTACAGTTTAAAAATAATAAATCTATCCAATCATCAAATTGAATATATCGGTTCCCTTAGATTTGAAAAAAGCAGCAAGAGTTCTGGAATAAAGAGTGGGGGCATTACCTGGACAGAATTATATGGGAAAGAACCTCGAGGAACCCCTTTGCCCAATTGGAGGGTCTCCGTTGATGAAGTTACTGTTAATGATAGTATTTATCCATCAAGAGTTTACATCCCCTATAATCCGCAAAGGTTTTTGAAATTTTCTAATAGTTACACAACGACAAATAAAAACGTCTATTTTTTAATGGGACCAAATGTTACAAGAGTAAATGATACGGGATACTTGTGGGATACGCTGAGATTTCCTTAAGACGTTTAATTTATTTGTTTTAGAAGGGTGAAATCATTCCACAACAGATCAATTTGTATAATCCGGGTTTTTTATTCCATTCCGCATTCCAACCCAATGCAGATATAACGCCCAAAATGTTTGAATCCGAGCTTTATTGATTACAAATGCTGTCCAATCAACATGGAGATGACCCATCCGAGTAGGTTTAGAAGTAAAATGACGATGATAATTTGAATTAGAATTTTCATGCCTGATATTTTGAGCAAAACTATAACGGATACCGCGGTTATATTAAAAATTTATTTACATACACTATCCTAGGTACATTTTAATAATTAAAGCTTAACTTTAAGGAATGACACCCATATCCTTTTTATTGTTGATTAGTTTCTTCAATCAGATCAATATTAAAAGCCCGGAAATAAGTGTAGAAACAGAAGATGCTTTATTCACGATTGATAGGATTTATCATGTGCTCGCAAAGGACTCTCTTTATTTATTAGAGGAAGAAAAAGGATGGACGGTCAAAAAGCGTAATTCTAAATTAGAAAGCTATGACTTGAAATATTTAAAAAATGGAAACAATCATTATTTAATTTACAGAGGTTTAGGCAAAGTTTATAAAATTGAAGAGGACTCTATTTTCAGCATCGACAATTCTATTTTATGGAAATCAAGATATGGAATATGATATTTCTTTTTAATGTAAATATTAAAATGAATCAAAGAATAAACTCCATAAAGATTTACTTATAAGACAAACAATAGCTTAATAGTGAATCTATTCTAATGCTTTTTCAAATCTTCTTTTAGTTCTCCTAAAAGCTGTATTTTCTCACTCCCCATCAAAACCATTCCGAGAAGAATCTTGTCCTTCCGAGCTTTCTTTTTTAACGTAAAAAGTATATTTTAAATTTACAGTTTAATAAAATTAAAGCTTGAAAAATTCATTAGCTTTGATGTCGATTTAAAATATTGAAAAATAGTATGAAATATTCAATAATAACAGACCTTTTCAACCGTTTTTTTAATTCAAAAAATAATGAAAACCATGCCACTAAAATCGATGTGTCTAGGTTAATTGATGTAACCGCAGTTGTTTTTTAATAATGCAAAAATCTTTAGGAATCAAAAATAATTTAAAATCAAATTTGAGTTTAAGTAAACGATTGGTTTTGCTCAATCGCTATTATCAAATAACAAAATTTTATTCTTTTTTAAAGAATACTTTTTTTAAAGGCAGTGTTGCTATAATTATTTTTATTCTATTGTTAGTAGGATTGGAGCTTTTCGTTTTGGATTTTAATTCTCTGCTTAATCACCTAGTCGCTTCTTATTCCTCTAAAGTTATATTTTCGTTTTTTTTAGCTTCAGAAACTATTTTAGGTTTAATTCCACCAGAAGTTTTCATTGCGTGGGCCTCAAAATCAGCGAATCCTTGGTTGTTTTTGTTTACACTGGCCACTATTTCCTACGTTGGCGGAATCATTTCATACCTGATTGGGAATCGATTGTTTTTAATTCCTAGCATAAAAAATCATATTGAAAATAAAATCGCAAAACATATTGTGAATTTACGAAAATGGGGAGGTCTTTTCGTGTTGTTGGGAGCAATCAGCCCAATACCACACTCTTTAGTGAGTCTCGCCTCGGGATTGATTAAATACAATTTTAAGTATTATTTGATTTGGTCGCTTTTCAGATATGCACGTTTTGTGATTTATGCTTTGGTAATATTTAAAGTATTTATTTAGGCATATACACGTGATAACCAATACGTGCTGATACTTGGGGAGATGACTTTCCAATCTTTTTATAATCTTAAAGAGTAAATACTTGATTGATTAAAAGAAAGTAATGGAAAGCAAAGTCAAATAAAAAACAGTTTTTTCAAATGAAAGATATATAGATAATACTGGGGTGACTCTAGTAAAACCTCTAAATCACACAAACAGATGATACTATTTCATCAATTAAAAGCTCATATAAACCCCAAAAACTCCTCTAGAACCAATTTCAGTATAAACACCAATGGTTTTGCTTATTGGGACCGATAACCCCAAATAATAATGCGCCTCAAAATCTTCATCAAAAAATCCGATTTCTGAACCTGGATATAAATCGATCTTACCTGGAATTTTTAAAAGTTTTGAAAGATGAAAGTCCGTAACTATAAAATAAGATAATTCTATTTCATCATCACTGAAATATTCTTCTAAACCGATTCCTGCAGAAAAAAAACTCGAAAACTCTCTGTCATATGTTAATGAGATTCCATTTCCTCTGCCATAGTATGCCCAACCTAAATTAATTCGATTCTCTAAAGTATTTTCTTCATCAGATTCAATTTCTTGACCAATAGAAACCAAAGGAATAAACAATAATATTAGAAGTAGTTTTTTCATAGTGCTGATTATATATTTAAATATAACTTAATCTAAATTACAAACAAGGATACGTCCTAATTTCGTTGAGTTTTTTTTATTCTTGGTAAAGTTTGTCGCAATTTTTTTTGAAAATGTATTGTCATTTAATAGTGTAAATTGATTAAAGACATTCCGTATCTATAAACGAGCTTTGCGCAAAAACCTCAGCTGACGCAAACACCATAACACTTATGCTGTAGTAATCTAAGGCCATAGCAGGTGTTTCAGGAGAATATAAAAGCAGCCTTTTCATAACTTTTTTAGTCTAAATAAAAAACCCTCCAGTAGGGAGGGTTTCTATAAAAATGTATCAAGTTTATTTATTCGGTCCTGCTAAATCAAAAACTCCTTTTTCTAAATCAACATGTCCGATATGCATATAAATTTGGTCTTCATGAGCACCAGTAACTAAGCTCCAGAATGTTTTGCTGGATTCCTTAGCGGCGTCTGTTTGGGCTGTCGTAGTGGTTACAGCAGTCGCAAAATCTACTAGAGAGTTATAACACTGCCAAACTTCTACTTCAGGTCCTGAGCCCATATAGTGATAGGAAACCCCTCCCGCAATAGAAGTGCCTGCATCTACTTCAGGTTTGATTCTCCAATCGAAAAAAGCATTCCCCATTTTTGTCCAGCTTCCCGAAGAATTATATCTTCCGAGAACCATCACAAAAGGAACATCAAAGTTTACATCCGCAGTCGTTAGAAACCCAGTATCAGTAGCAATTGCTCTAACTTCATCGGTATGTCCGTCTGAAAAAGCACGGTATTCGGACCAATCTTTTTTGATGGCTTCTTTTTCACTTTCATCTTTCATCGCGTCAATTTTAGCTTTGACATTTTTCAAATACAAATCTGAATCAGCCATGTAATCTTCCATGGTATTGTATTGATCATAGAGTACAAAAGTGTGTCCTGAGCCATACCAGTGTCTGAATAACCATTCTCCAGTTGCTTTTCTGTTTTCTCCTACAGCCATGTCAGCAAACTTTTTATGAAGTTCTATGAATCGAGGAACATCTGAAGCACCAACACCATTGATGTAGGTTACAGACTCAAAAGTCATCGAGTTTTGTGCGTTTGCTAGGACGAAACACAACAATAGGGAGAGTGTAATAAATAGTTTTTTCATTTTAATTGATTTATGGTTAACTTATACTGCAATATACAAAAAAAATAACGCAGGTGTTTTTTAATGTTTTAGAAGCGCTTTCGTTTAATAGAATTCGACTAAACACCTTGTTTCAATCCTCCCTAACGGTGAGGATATTTTTTGCTTCTCTGGTTTTCTCCTTCACCTTAAGAAGAAAAAACATTAGTTCAGGATGGAAATAATGCTATGGTCAACGCGAATAGCTTTAAGCACCAAGAATCAATAAAATTATTACAATACCCATAGAAGAGGAGTTATTCAGGCTAAGTTGATGAAAAAAAAAGACCTGCTTATAATTAAACAGGTCTCCTTATTAATAAATAAAGCTCTTTTACAGCTTCCAGCCGTCTCTATACTCGTAATGAAAATAGTCGTTGGCGGCATCACAATTGGTGATTCGCATATTTTCGGCATCGTATTCCAAAGTGATATCTAATTTTTGAGCAGCCACCGCAATATTGGTGAGCAACATAATTTCAGTCACTTTTGCAGCCACTTCAAAGCTGTTGGCAGCGGGTCTTTTTTCCTTAATGGCCTCAATAAAATCAAGATAAATATTACTGGGTCGGGGAAGCGTTTTTTCGGGAGCAAAATCAGGATTGTTGGGAATCAATTCGGGCGAAGCACCATGGGTGCCGTGCATCAACATACCTCGATCTCCTACATAAAGGGCTTCTCTCAGTCCTCGGTTTTCTTCCAAAGCAGCCGGGCGAGGTGCTTTGATACCGCCATCCGACCAGGTAACCGTCAAAGGAGGTTGGTTGTCACGGGCGGCAAATTCATAAGTAACACGTTCCGACTTAGGAATATAATCATTGTTAAACGGAGTAGTTGTCGCTTGAATTTTTGTGGGCATGCCCAAGTCCAATGCCCAAATTGGTGCATCAAAAGTATGCGCACCCATATCGCCCATTGCACCTGTTCCATAATCCCAAAGACCCCGCCATGCGAAGTGTAAAATATCGGGGTGATAGTCTTTATAAGGAGCAGGACCTAACCAAAGATCATAATTCAAATGCTCAGGTACTGCAACCCCTTGCGGACGATCAAAATAACCTTGTTTCCAAACCGGGCGATTGGACCACAAATGCACTTCAGACACCGCTCCAATAATTCCGGATTTAATATATTCCACGGTTTCCAATGTCCCCTCCACATTGTGTCCTTGGTTTCCTACCTGAGTAACCACTCCGGTTTGCTGTGCCAAATCTTTTAAATAGCGCGCCTCGTAGATGGTTTTCGTCATAGGCTTTTCTACATACACATTCAAACCGGCCTTCATGGCATAGGAGGCAATCACGGCATGTGTATGATCGGGAGTCGCAATGACGACCCCATCAATTTCTTTTTCCTTGTCAATCATTTCGCGAAAGTCGTGAAAGGTTTTCGCCTTTGGATATCCTTTAATCACATGTCCAGCATATTCGTGATCTACATCACAAATGGCATAAATATTGGCGTGATTGATTACGGGTCGTTCTCCTTGCTGACCGCGATAATTACCGCTTCTTTCGGGTTGAATCCCTCCATAAGGTTGTCTGAGAAAACCACTCATGCGCGCGGCTGTTACTTGAACATCTGGGCTCGCCATATTACCGATCACCTGCCCCCCACGATTTCCGACACCGATGGCGGCGATATTCACCCGGTCGTTGGGAGAGGCATAACCCAAACTGCTCAGGGTATGACTCGGCACGATGGTAAATAAGGAAGCCGCAGCCGTCTTTTCAATAAATTGTCTTCTCGTAATTGGGGCGGTTTTTGATGATTTCTTTTTTGCCATGTTCTATAGTATTGCGGGTTTATGAATTTAAAAAATTATTTCTTTTTTTGCGCGGCCATCCATTCCATGATGCTTACGGCTTTGCCTTTCACAGTCACCGGACTTCCGTCAAAGTCTAGAAAAACTTGATTGTCGTGAAGATACACCCACGACCAGTGACCGTTATAATGATAGCTGGAACCTCCGTATTGACCGGTGATGTCGATCACATGATCGAACAAACTGTAGTGTACATTACGAGCACCACTTTTGATCAATCGGTGATAAAGCGGCGTGGCTGTTTTGTCGGCCACAGTAGTTTTATCATCTTGAGAATGCACCAACCAAATAGGAATATTTTTTAGTTTTAAAAGGTCCTTATCGGAAACAAATTCATCAAAATAGGCCAAGGAACTGATATAGCCCGCTGCAAAATAGCTCGGATTTTCGATGAGTAATTTTAAGGACATATAGCCCCCGTTGGAACAACCCCCCACATAAATCCGATTTTTGTCAATATTGGGATGCACTTTTACATATTGATCCACCAGTCCCATAATGGCTTTGTGGTAGATATCATCTTCTTGCCCTCGGGTGGAGTTCCCACTCACCCCATGCATCCATCGGGTGGGCGTTTGCGGAGCCAAGACGGCAGCAGCTCCAAAGTGACGTTGTATCGCTGGCGCAGCATAGTTATAGGCCTTATTGGCTAGAATTGCAATGGACGGATCCGTTCCTCCTTCTCCTCCGCCATGCAACCAAATAATCAAAGGAATTTTAGACGAATTGGTTTCGGGCATAAACGAGGCATAAGTCAATTTTATACCATCGGTATGCGTATAACTGCCGTTTAAATCAAAGGCATCCACCACAGGAACAATCCTATCGGCCTCCTGATTCCACAGAGCCTGTGTTTTGGTGTTTAGGACGGTCAACTGAAAATCGATCCAGATATTTCCTCCGCGTGTGGCCGACCGAAAATATTGGATGGGCGATCCCAGTGGATCATTGGGCGCAACACTCAAAATAAGGGTGATATGCTCACCTTCAGCCACGGGATTTCCAGCGGCATCGGAGACAAAGGCATGAACAATGCTGCGTGTACCGGAAGCAAATCTTGCTGCGATTTCACCTTCCGAAGAGGTTCGATTGACATAAACCGTAAAATCTTCTTTTGCAACCGTCGTTAGCGGGGCATCGGATTTCAAGATGACTTTGTTAAGACTGGGTCCCCAGTCAAATCCAGTAAAGACTGCCGTATAATTTCTCCCTTCGGGAGTTTGGGCTTCAATCGATTGGAACGCCAAGGCAAAAAATAAAAGAAGGGCAAGTCGTTTTGTAATTGTTTTCATCAGTATAAGTTTAATTTCGTATGTTCTGAAACGGCAAACACGGATCCGCTTTTAGTAATAAAGAACTATAGTGATTACGAATATGACAAATTAATTCGATAAACGTTTAATAGATTGCTTAAAATTGTCCTTTGGTATAAAAATGCTCATTTGTAAAGGTCAGTTATGGTTTTATTTTTTAGGTGGAGGTACACCCACCGACGTCCAGCCCCCATCAATCACCAAGTTTTGTCCCGTAATTTGTCGCGATTCTGGTGCCACAAGAAACAAGGCAGCACGAGCGATGTCAAGTGTCGTTGAAGGGCGCCCGCTCGGAGTTATTTTCGACCAAACGGTCTGATAAGTTTCATCCTCTTGTGTCCGCTCCGTGAGGGTTGCCCCCGGAACGATGGAATTGATGTTGATTTGGTGGGGAGCCAAATCAATAATTAAATTTTTGGCCAATTGATCAATTCCGGCCTTGGTCATCCCATAAGCGGCTAAATCCGGATGGGCGGCATGTCCAGTTACCGATGAGGTCAATAAAACACTTCCACCTTGCCCTTGCAAAATCATTTGTTTTGCAGCAACCTGGGCAAGAAAGAAAGTACCAAACAAATTCACTTCGAGTAGGGCTTTCATGGAGGAAGGTTGGTATTCGAAAAAATTTCCAAAAGTGGTGATGCCAGTATTGGCAATGGCAATATCCAAACAACCAAAATTGGAAACTGCCGCTGCTACCATTCCTTCGATGACCTCTATTTTTGAAGAATCCCCCACATAGGGTTTTGCGATGCCTCCCCGTGCTTTTATTTTTTCACAAGCGTGATTACAGCCCTCCGCTTCCAACGAATTAAGAATCACTTGAGCCCCTTCCAAGGCCAATTGCATCGCAATTTCAAAGCCGATACCAATGGCAGCACCAGTGACTACGGCAACTTTATTTTCAAATCTTTTTTTGTTCATCTTTATAGTGATCGCCCTTTAAACTTTTTAATAATTAACAAAAAATTCTCCATAAGCGTAAAAGAATGTTTAAAAATTTAAAGTATTAAAAAACGAACTGGGCTGATCGTTGTAGGGATGCGGAAATTTTAATTGATAAAAGTAGGGCTGTAGTCAAATCAATTTTCTTAATTTTAAAATCTATGCCGTTAGTTATTATTTCTTTGGGAATTTTATTCCTCTTTCTATTGATCATCGTTTTTCGTTTAAATGCTTTTATCGCGTTTATTCTGGTTTCCATAGCCATTGGCATAGGACAAGGAATGGAGTTGAATGCAATCGTCAGCTCTATTGAAAAAGGGATAGGGAATACCTTGGGTTTTTTAGTGATGATCTTAGGGTTGGGTGCCATGCTCGGAAAGTTAGTGGCCGAAAGCGGT
Source organism: Flavobacteriaceae bacterium (assembly GCA_018699935.1). GTDB lineage: Bacteria > Bacteroidota > Bacteroidia > Flavobacteriales > Flavobacteriaceae > MS024-2A. The sequence continues at coordinate 25,211 of JABISF010000002.1, forward strand.
GCAGCACAGCAAATCACCAACGGATTGATTCGTTTTTTTGGGGTTAAGAATACCAAAACCGCAGTAATGCTGACCGGTTTTATTGTGGGAATCACCATGTTCTACTCGGTGGGCTTTGTGATTTTGGTGCCTTTGGTCTTTACGGTTGCCACGGCAACGGGTTTGTCTTTGATTTCTATAGCACT
>JABISF010000036.1 GCA_018699935.1 Flavobacteriaceae bacterium
TGCCCCACCATGCTCTGGGCGAAGGTCCCGTTTTGTAAAAAAGATAGATGGATTTTGCATCCACACGATAGAGTACTGGATTCCAATTGGGATAACGCGTGCCATCGGTATCCTGTCCGGTAGCAATTCTGACAGGTGCTCCCCATAGCCCTTGCTCAAAACGAGAAAGCCAAATAGAAACATCTTTATTCCCTTCCCGGGTTCCACCAAAAGCAGCGGCTAAAAGAACATCTTTAGTGATTTCTACTAGGGTAGAAGCATGACATTGTTCAAAAGGAGGGGTTTGATAAACCATGGTATTCCCAATTTTTTCCAATTCCAACTGCCCCCTGCCGAAAGTAAAAATAGTGAAGGCAGCCAGCGTAAAAAGTTTTGATTTAATTTTCATAAAATATTTTTTAAGCCACGGTATTGATTAAAGTACCTATTCCGTCGATCGTAATTTCGATACGGTCTTGGGATTGAAGGGTGAAGGTGTCGTCTGGAACAATTCCTGTTCCGGTCATTAAAAAACAACCTTGGGGAAATTCCATTTCGGCAAATAAGTAAGCCACCAAGGATTCCAAAGAACGCTTGATATTTTCCACCTTCGTTGTGCCCTCAAAAACGGTGGTTTCATTTCTATAAATTATCATCGCAATTTGTGTAGTCTTAGAAATCGGTTGTTCCAAAACCAAGACACAAGGTCCAAGAGCCGCCGCTCCCGTATATGATTTTGCTTGAGGCAAATACAAAGGATTTTCGCCTTCTATATCGCGGGCACTCATGTCATTACCCACTGTATATCCTATTATTTTTTTATTCGGACTAATCAGTAGCGTGAGTTCGGGTTCTGGCACGGACCATTGACTGTCCTTGCGAATACGAACCAAAGCCTGATGGCCTACCACGCGCGCTGCCGTACTTTTAAAAAACAATTCCGGACGGGCAGCCTCATAAACACGATCATAGAAACTACTACCTCCACTGTCTTTGGATTCCTCCATTCGAGCGGTTTTACTTCTGTAATAGGTCACTCCCGCAGCCCAAACTTCTTGCTGATCAATTGGTGGGAGTACTTGTTTCAATAACACCTCCAAATCGTTATCTATGCGATGTTCTGGAACACAATAGGACAACAAGGTTTTAAACAAATCATCCCGCTGGATCAGCGCTCCAAAAACAGCCTTTGGACATTCGTAAAACTCGTCTTCGAATTCAACAACAACAGCGGTTTTGGTTTTATATAGTTTCATTCTATCTATTTAGAAATACCTTTAAAAGTATTAAAACAAATCAAAATGGAACCGTTTCTGATATTTTAATTTATTCCTCTTGTAAATATGAATTTTAAAATATAAAAATGTTTAGCTTTGAAAATAGTGTTTTTTGAATGAGATCAATGCTGCTTCTTTTAGTTGCTCTCGGCATCGTTAGTAGTGCCCTTAGAGCCCAAACCACCACGGGTGCGGTCTTTCCCGACCCTGAATTTACGGTGCTTTTTGATGGGACGAATTTAGAGCAGTGGACAGGGAATAAAAACGCCTATCGAATCATAAACGGTGAATTGACCGTTGTCACCGAAGCGGGAGAAAGTGGAGGCAATCTATATACCGTTGAAGAATACAAAGATTTTATTTTTCGATTCGAATTTAAATTAAGCCCGGGAGCCAATAATGGTCTGGGAATTCGTACGCCCACCAAAGGGGATGCTGCCTACCACGGTATGGAATTGCAAATTTTGGACAATACCGCCAAAAAATACGAAAACTTAAAAACCTATCAATATCACGGATCTATCTATGGCGTTGTTCCTGCTCTACGAGGCTATTTAAAACCCGTTGGGGAATGGAATACACAAATTGTCATTGCCAAAGGGGATCATATCACCGTTATTTTGAACGAAACCGTTATCCTAGATGCTACTTTGACCCATTTTATAAAAAACAATCGAACCATCGATGGAAAAGATCACCCAGGCTTGGGAAATAAAAAAGGGCATGTCGGTTTTTTAGGACATGGGGATCCATTGTGGTTTAGGAATATTGCCATAAAAAAAATATAAGCTTTTAAAACCGAAATTAGAACCGTAAACCATGACCTTTTCTTCCCTTTATCAATTGTTGACGGATTTTTACAAACATGCGCTGGGGATGAGCATCATCCTAGGATTATTCTCGGCTTGCTCTGGTGATAATACTGACGCTGAACTAGCTGAAAATACGAAAGTAATTGATCAAAATTTTATCAAATCGCTTTCTTACCAAGCTTTGTATTATTCAAACGAAACGACCAATGGTAATTTAGATATCGAAATTCCAATTGCTGTCTATGCTCCCAATATTGAGGCAGAAAAAGTAAGTCTTGATATTGTAAAATCTGGAGCAGCTGCTCCCACTTTTTCCTTGAGTAATACCAAAGAATTTAGTCCGATTTTTGACGAATACGGCAGCTACGAATTACGCCTGTATTTGGAAAGTGAAGTCACCGATGAAACGGGAACCACTATAGCCCGAGATACATTGATCAAGCAAAACGCTATTTCTATTGTTTATCAAGATGATTTCAGTGATTACAGTACGCAAGAACAGTGGTCGATCTTCCCAATCAACAACAACCTTATTGCCACAGATTTGATTTCAGAAAACGAAACGGCGAGTATAGAGAAAAGTTTTAGTGGTTTTGACACCGAAAAATCCATTCAATTCACACTTACTTATCGCATATATCATCCAAATCTAACAAAGGGGGAAAGCATTAATAGTGATTATAAATTGGGCGTAGAAATCAACAATCGAACCTTTTATTTGTCCAGTGCAGTAAACAATCAACAAGAAATACAACAATTGAGTGTCTACGATCACGGAGGCGATTTTGAATTAAAATTGAGTAAATATGCATCACTCTTGCAATCTTCATGGAAACTCAAAAGCGCCAGTGCGAGTACTACCATTGCTTCGGAAACACTCTATGTTTTAAACGATGCGTCCAATGTTTTGGTGGGATATCCTGAATTTAGTTATGTGGACGAGGACAGCCCCGAAACCATGACGTTTAATTTCTATTTTGAAGACGAAAGCCTATCCAACAGCACCTATACTTACGGAACCTCTTCTGAGGGAATCGTAAAAAACGGTGTGCCCGTGACGTTGACCCGAGGTCCCGGAAATTATTTTTTCAAAATCAATACTACGAATGGAATTCCAGAACGCTATGACATTGTTTATGGGGCTCTTTTTGAGAATAACCCCTATCAATTTGAGGTCTATATCGAAGCGATAGAACTTATGGTGCCTTAAATCATTTTAGTGGAATGTCATGGGCGCTGTTTTATTGAACAGCCGATCTCTTAAACAAAAGCTGTTTTTCGTTTTTTTTAAATATTTAGTAAATAAATTTTATTACATTGCAATATACAATTAACCATAAACCTATTCGTCAAAACCAAATTTTGGCGAAATTTCAATGCTAAAGTCTCTAGTTTTAGAGACTTTTTTTTGTGGAGTAAAACACAAGCATCAAAAAGATTTAACATAAATTATGGCTTTATTAAAGCTAATTTTTTTTTATTTTTAAAATAAAAATGCCCTTAAATCGATTTTTTTAATTCAAATTATTACATTCACAATACCAAAAAAATGTAATTTGCTACTATGGAAGTGTGCAAAAATTACAAGAACTATTTTATCCTTATATCCCTATTTCTCGGAATGGCTTGCCAACAACCCAACGATACAACTTGGGAAATCTATGGGGGGAGTCATGAAAAAACACATTATATTCCTCAAACCGAAATTCGTCCTGAAAATGTACAGCAGCTCGAAAAAGTATGGGAATACAGAAGCGGAGATGCAGGTGAAAGAACTCAAATCCAAACCAACCCCATTGTCATTGGGCAGACTTTGTATGGTGTTTCGCCTAAATTAAAATTGTTTGCTTTGGAGGCTACTCGTGGGATCAAAAAATGGGAATTTGATCCATTTGACGTTTCCGAGGCAGAACAAGAAGCGTTTAACTTTTCCATGAATGTATGTCGGGGTGTGACCTACTACAAAAATGACCGAGGAGAAGAAACGCTTTTCTACGCTGCGGGTTCACAATTGTATGCCGTCAATGCTAAAACCGGAACTTTGCAGCCCGCCTTTGGAGCGGATGGAAAAATAGACTTGCACTTGGGGCTGGGTGAACGTGCGGCATCCTTATATGTGTCCATGACCTCCCCCGGGGTTATCTACAAAAACTTGCTTATCGTTGGTTCTCGAGTGAATGAGGCAAATCCGGCAGCTCCTGGTTCCATTCGTGCCATCAATGCAGATACAGGGGCTTTGGTATGGACGTTTCATACCATCCCTCAAACAGGAGAAAAGGGTCATGAGAGTTGGGAAAACCCAGAGGCATGGAAAAATGCTGGTGGAGCCAATGTTTGGTCAGGATTTAGTTTGGATGCAGCGCGAGGAATTTTGTATGCAGCAACCGGATCCGCCAGTTATGATTTTTTTGGTGCGGATCGTTTGGGAGATAATCTTTTTGCCAATTCTATTATTGCCATTGATGCCCAAAAAGGAAGTCGGGTTTGGCACTATCAAACGGTGCATCACGATGTATGGGATCGTGATCTTCCTGCACCTCCCATCCTTTTTGACTATACGCTAGAAGGGGAAAAAATTCCAGCTCTAGCGCAACTTACCAAAACCGGATATGTGTTTTTATTAAACCGAACGAATGGGAAACCCATCTTTCCTATCAAAGAAAAACCAGTCCCCACTGATACTTTTTTAGAAGGAGAACAATTGTCTCCCACACAACCCCTCCCCGATTTTCCGCAAACCTTTTCAAGACAGCGATTTACCGCCGAAACCCTTAATCCATTTGTAGATGAAGAAGAGAAAAAAACACTCACCGAAGCACTAAAAAGCTATAGAAATGACCATGTTTTTGCACCGCCCACAGAAAGGGGAACCATTATTTTTCCGGGCTATGACGGGGGTGCCGAGTGGGGGGGCGCAGCTCTAGATCCAACCCAGCAAATGCTCTATGTCAACGCCAATGAAATGGCATGGATATTGACGATGCAAGCCGTTGCCGCCGAAGACGAAAGCACAGATGCATCAAGTTTGTATACTCAAAATTGTATGGCGTGCCATGGCGTCAATTTTGAAGGAAGTGGTGATTTTCCTTCTTTAGTAAATCCCAAGCAGCCCAATACCTTTTCCGGCGTGAAGCACTTGTTACAGCAAGGGAAAAACCGTATGCCCAGTTTTGGACATTTGTCCAAAAAGGCTTTGGAAGCACTTGCCCATTATGTTCTTCAATTGAAAAAGGGAGATCGACTTGCCATAAAAAAATCAACTCAAAAGAAACAATATCGTTCAACCGGATATATAAAATTCTTAACTGAAAACGGCTACCCTGCCATTGCTCCGCCATGGGGAACCCTCAATGCCATCAACCTTAAAACAGGAGCCGTGGATTGGAAAATTCCTTTGGGAAACACTCCTATCGGAAAAGAAAAAGGAATTATCACCGGTACTGAAAACTACGGTGGGCCTCTGGTGACAAGTACAGGCATACTTTTTATTGCAGGCACTAAAGACAACCAATTTAGAGCTTATGATAAAAATACAGGAAGCTTGCTTTGGGAAACGACCTTACCTTTTTCGGGCTTTGCCACGCCTAGTTTTTATTCTATCCACGGGAAGTCATATATCGTCATTGCTTGTGGAGGGGGAAAATTGGGTGCAGCGTCTGGGGATGCTTATGTTACCTACGCTTTACCAACCCCATAAAAAAAGCCTTCAGGAAGTACTCCCAAAGGCCATAACCATAAACCAATTCATCATTGAAGAATTGACTTAACAAAATTAGGGAAATAAAGCTAAATTACTTTGCTTTTTTTCATAATAATTTCTTAATACTATTTTTTGCCGTGATATTTTATGGAATCACAATTCTTTAATGCAAAAAATAATTTTAACTTCTGTTTAACTTCTCTTTACCAACTTATTAACATCATAAAACCTAATTTTACATGAGTGCATAACTCACATTTTTGTTTTAATTAGTTAATATTCCTGCCTGAAAGTTGTCAAACTGCCCCACAGGCAGGTTTTTTTTTAACCTTATGGTAACATCGCTGTCTTATTGGCTTCTTATTTTTACCGAAAAAAGAAGACATGATTTATGTAAAATCGCTCTATTATTTTTTTGGGTTTTTTATTTGGGGAGTAATCGGTTTTTTTAAGCAAAAATAAGTCTTCAACTATTGGGTAATTTCGTATTCGGTTTCCCAATTGGGATTTTCCAACCTGTTGATGACATATTTAATGGTGATTTCTTCCCCCGCTTGAATCGGTTTTTGTGTTACCAAACGAATGTGTTTTAAATCCCCTACCTCTTCGTCATGATTGGAAAATACGGCTTTGCTGTTGGGAATTTCATGATGATTAACAAACCCTCCCAAAGGAAGTCGGATATAGCCATCGGGAAAATTATCATTAAAAATATGAGAAATTCCCAAATCGGTATTCGCAGCGATGGGTTTTAGCGCAAATAAGCCCAAGCCTTCAATTTTACTTTCCTTTACGGTGATACAAGAAGGAAGTGGACGCCAATTACTTTTATAGATCATATGCTTTGCTAAAAAACAGTATAAAATTAAGTTAAAAATTTTGAACGCCCATTATTTTTGAGGTATTGCATCCCAGCTAATTTTTGGGTGTTCTTTGGGAGCCGTCAACGCATTGAGAACAAGAAAAGGGAGTTCGATACGTTCTTTTTTGCTTACGGTTTTTATCTTTAAATGAAGGGTCTCCCCTGCGGGAATACGAAATACATCACTTTGCTCATGAAAACTGTACGCCCCCAAGTATTGCAACTCAAAAGGCATTACACTGTGATTGCTCAGCGTCAGCTGCATTAGTGTTTTATCCTTGGGGTAATACGCTTGCGTCACCACAAGGTTTTCTTTGATGAGTGGGACTAAATACGCTTTTTTTCCCAAAATGATATCCTTATGCCACACCACTGTTTTGCCTTCAAAAAGGGCTTGTTTGACATCCGACAATCGCGCAGATGAAGGAACGGACACAAAGGTCATCGGACGGTGTCCTCCTGAAGAAATTCCATGAGACCATTCGGTCAAACCATGAATATCAGAACCGCCCATAAGCGTTAAATTATGATCCAAGGCAATTTGAAAAGCCTCTTCCGAATAGGTCGTTTCATTGACCATCTCTATGCCTTGCAATAATTTATTTTCTACCAAATATTGTTGAAAAGGCTCCAGCCGAGCGATTCCGGTTTTGTCCCAATTGGGGTGATTCCAAAACACAAATGCATTTTGTTTGTTGGCTTCCAAAATTCCGGTCAAAGAATCTTTGTGCAACAATGCATTGGCATCTTGGATAAAAACCGCATTAAAGTGTCCCGAAGGAGCAATATCTCGGGTAATTTCAGAACCATTGATGACTTCTAAGCGATCCCCTTCTCGGAGTGCATCACTGGCAATGGCATAAGAACGATTGCGGTCGGGATGCGGGATGTCTTCGGAATGAGGTTGGTATTCTAAATGTTCTGTCATGGCGATCAGATCCAAGCCTTCCCGGCGTGCCTCTTCAACTCGAATACTGGGCCATACAGAACCGTCGGAAAAAACCGTGTGGATGTGCAAGTCCGTACTCAACCATTGCATCCCGTCAGCAGCTTTAAAAAATGGCTGTTTTGCAGATTGTTGGGCAAGGGAAACTCCTGAAAGAAAAAGGGTTAAAAGAAAATAGGTGAAAAAATATTGCTTTGTTTTCATAAGCGATTGTTTTAATTATTATTGGGGTTTAAGAGTTCATTATTTGTAATTACGCATCAATCCTTCTTGGGAAACAGAGGCCACCATTATTCCCTCACGATTAAAAATGCTTCCTCTGGAAAAGCCTCGAGCATTGGAGGCGCTGGGACTTTCGATGGCATACAGCAACCAGTCATCAATGACAAAATCCCGATGAAACCAAAGCGCATGATCCAAACTTGCATAATATATTCGCGCATGTGCCAATTCTTTTCGATGGGGAAGGGTCGCTGCCAAAAGCAAACTGTAATCGGAAGCAAAAGCTAACAACTGGTGTTGTAAGGGGAGATTGGCTTTTATTTTTTCTTTGGTTTTAAACCAAATATGAGACAGTGGTGGTTTATTATTCGTTTCTAGGTAAATGGCTTTTCCCACGGGTCGAAATTCAAAAACTTGAGGGTGGGCTTGCATCAGCCGCGCATACCGTTCGGGATCTATTTTTTGAAGGGGTTCTGCTTGTTGAATGTCCGTCAACAACAATTCTGGAGTTAAAACATTGGGCATAGTAATTTGATGATCGACACCTTCTTCCTCCAAATGAAATGAAGCAGACATATTAAAAATGGCTCTCCCCTGCTGAAAAGCCACCACGCGTCGTGTTGTAAAACTTTTACCGTCTCGAATGGCATCTACCTGATAATCAATAGGAATATTGATATCTCCTCCAAGGATAAAATAACCGTGCATGGAATGTACTTTCCGATCTTTGGGAACCGTTTGGTAAGCCGCGTGTAGGGATTGGCCCAACACTTGTCCGCCAAAAACTCTTCCCCAAGTAGTTTTGTAGTTTTGACCTACAAAATGATGGGTGTCTTTTTGTTCCAAAGTCAATAAATCAACAAGCGATTTAAGATCAATCATATCAAGTTTTCAAAGATTATAGCCGTGGCTCCGCCACCGCCATTGCAAATGCCCGCCGCACCGTATTTTTTTTGTCGTTGATGAAGGGCATGAAGTAGCGTGACTGAAATTCTTGCCCCAGAACAGCCGATGGGATGTCCCAAAGCTACAGCCCCCCCGTTGGGGTTGACTTTTTCAGAATCTAAATTCAAAAGTGCCGTATTGGCCAAACCCACAACTGCAAAAGCTTCGTTCAATTCAAAAAGATCGATGTCGGAGATTTGCAAACCCGCCTTCGCCAGTGCCTTGGGCAACGCTTTGGCAGGAGCGGTCGTAAACCATCTAGGTTCTTGTGCAGCATCTGCATAGCTACATACCTTTGCCAAAGGCTTGATTCCAAGGGCTTCCGCTTTTTCGGAACTCATCAACAACAGTGCTGCAGCCCCATCGTTAATGGTGGAAGCGTTGGCTGCTGTGACCGTTCCTTCTTTGGAAAAAGCAGGTCTGAGCTGGGGAATTTTATCTATAAAAACATTTTTAAATTCCTCATCTTGAGTGATGTTTTGGGGGGGACCTTTACGCTGTGGTACCGCTACGGGAACAATTTCAGCGTCAAAAGCACCCGCTTCCCATGCTGCCGCACTGCGTTGATAGGATTGTATGGCATAGGCATCCTGATCGGCTCTAGAAAAATTGTATTCGGCAGCACAAGCGTCGGCAAAAACACCCATAGCCACTTGGTCATAGGCATCGGTCAACCCATCCAACTGCATACTGTCTTGAAATTGAGTAGAACCAAATTTTGTTGGGGTTCTGAGTGTACTCAAATGGGGACTTAAACTCATGTTTTCCATACCTCCGGCAACCACGATATCAGCATCTCCCAAACGAATGGCTTGAATGGCCAGACTGATGGCTTTCATCCCAGAGGCACAAACTTTATTGACCGTCGTACACGGCACTGTGTCGGGAATGCCTGCACCCAAAGCGGCTTGTCGAGCGGGCGCTTGACCGGTTCCTGCTTGAAGGACATGCCCCATAAAAACCTCATCCACTTGATCGGCTTTGACCGAGGCGGCTTCCAAAACGGCCGCAATAGCGATACTCCCCAAACGGGTGGCGGGTACTGCGGAAAGTCCTCCCATAAAACTCCCTATGGGCGTTCGTTTTGCCGCAACTACTACTATTTTTTTTTCCAAAATACCTATGGTTTTCTATTTGTCCACACCTCGTGCATGGGAGCTCCTTTACTGCTGAATCCCTTGTGAAACCAATCCGGTCCTTGAACATCAAATTCAAAAGGAAGTACGGCTCCAACACGGGAATTGTCACGAGAGAAAAAGGTGATGGTTTCTGTGTATTTTCCCGCTGCTGCTTCATAGGTGCCCCCTCCCGAACCAAAGAATTGGAAACTTTCGGTGTTGAAGGCGATCCATTGGAAAAAGCCATCTTTGAGGAACTTCATTGTTTTTCGTGCTTGTGTCGTATCACGTCTATTGATGCCCTGCTCAGTAACTCTTCCGGCCATCAACCATTTGCCATCCAAAGGAAGTACTTCATCAGAAGCCAATTCCCAATCTGCCTGTTGTTCGTAGTCCATTGTCTTTAAGTGATCTTTTTCAAAATTGGAATTAAATTCAAAAGCTACGAGGAACTTATTTCCCTCTTTTTTATAAAATCCTCCGCGGGTATAAATAAAAGCAGCCGGGGAATCTACATACGCCGTTTCAACGAAGTAATTTTCATCCATCATGATACGATGCCAAATGGTTTGTTCTGCTTCCTCGGAGGTAAAAAAATACACTTGTGCTTGAAGACTAAGGGACATTAAGAAAAACAAAAAAAAGGCTCGCATAGGAATTGGTTATAAATTTAGTTTCTGTAATCGAGGGCGGGTTCACGATCTCCCAATAAAGGAGTATAAACAAAATCTTCTCCTCTTTTTTTAAGAAACTCTGATTTTGCCGCTTGAATGATTTTTGGATCGTCTAAAAGTTGCATCCCAGTGAGTGCCAAGGTTTTTGCAGCAACTAGCATTCCTTTCCCACCAATACTGGTGCCCCCACTAGCCACGGCTTGCCAGCTGTGTGCCGGAGTTCCGGGCACCCAAGTCGCGGCGCGAAAACCCACGGTGGGAACCGCAAAACTTACATCGCCCACATCGGTTGACCCTCCTGGATGCGGATTTAAATCATAAGCTGCAACTCCTTCTACATAGGTGGTGTCCAATGTAAGCCCGAGCGTTTCTGAAATTTTTTCAGCAAAAGCTCTTTCTTCTGCATCGTATTGATACCCTCCTATTTTATTCAAATTTTCATAAACCATACGTTGCAAAACATCATTGTGCAACAATTCATGGGTGCCGCCAATCATTTCATAATCCATTGTCGTTCCGGTTCCCAAGGCTGCACCTTCAGCAGCTTTTACAATGCGATCAAAAACACGCACAACCTCATCTCGAGTTCGATGCCGGGCATAATAATAAACTTCCGCAAAGTCGGGAACGATGTTGGGGGCTTCCCCACCTCTGGTAATCACATAATGAATCCGAGTACTTTCTGTGACGTGTTCGCGAAGCATATTTACCATATAATTCATGGATTCTACTGCATCTAAAGCCGAACGCCCTTTGTCGGGGGAACCGGCCGCATGAGCAGCAATTCCATAAAATCGAAATTTGGCGGATTTGTTGGCTAATGCAGGTCTTGGACTTGCTGCATTTTTACTGTCCGCATGCCAATGCAATGCCACATCCACATCGTCAAAAAGTCCAGCGCGTGTCATGTAAACTTTTCCCGAACCGCCCTCTTCTGCTGGGCAGCCATAAAACTTCACTGTTCCGGAGCGTTGGTTTAATTTTAAATAGTTTTTTAATGCAATGGCAGCAGCGGTGGAGGCTGTCCCAAACAAATGGTGTCCACACGCATGTCCTGCACGAGCGTCATTTGAACTCTTAAAGGGAACCGCTTTTTGAGACAAACCCGGCAAGGCATCGTATTCTCCCAAGATGGCAATGACCGGACTTCCGGAGCCATAACTTGCCACAAAAGCAGTGGGAATATTGGCCACTCCAGATTCAACAGTGAAGCCCTCGTCACTCAGCGTTTGCTGTAACAAAGCACTACTCTTGGACTCTTGATAGCCCATTTCGGCAAAATTCCAGATTTGATTGGCAATTCCAACATAGCGCGGTGCGGCATAGTCTATGGATTTCAATATGTCTTGATACGGGTTTTGACCGTGTACCAGCGTCAGACAAAGTAGTAAGAAGTATATGGGGAAATTTTTCATATATTATTTTTGGTGATTACCTCTCAAATTTATAAAAAATTTATAACTTTATTTTCAGTCTTTTAAAGAATACGAAAAACCTCAACTCTTAAATAATCCATCCATGATGAAAACCTGCTTCCCTCCGTTACTTAAATTACTGTTGATTGCGTTTTTTGCGCTTGGAACAGCTGTTGTACAAGCGCAACATATTGATTTTGAAGAATATGACCTCTCCAATGGACTACATGTCATTCTCCATCGCGATCCGACAACTCCCATCGTAACCACCTCTGTTTTATACCACGTAGGCTCCAAAGACGAAAAAAACCAACGTACAGGCTTTGCCCACTTTTTTGAACACTTACTCTTTGAGGGCACAAAAAACATAAAAAAAGGGGAGTGGTTTAAAATCGTTACGGGCAATGGAGGATCTAACAACGCGTATACGACTAATGACTTTACGTATTACTACGAAAACTTCCCTTCCAACAATTTAGAGTTGGGTTTGTGGATGGAATCGGAAAGAATGCTACATCCTATTATCGGTGAAGAAGGTGTTGCTACGCAAAATGAAGTGGTGAAAGAAGAAAAAAGATTGCGCTATGACAACAGTCCCTACGGACGTTGGCTTGAGGAAGTGACCGCAAAACTCTACACCAAACACCCCTACAAAAATACAGCCATTGGAAAAATGGAAGACTTAGACGCTGCCACCTTGGAGGAATTTATCAGTTTTAATAAAACCTTTTATACCCCCAATAATGCCGTTCTTACAGTCGCAGGGGACATTGATATTCCGCAAACAAAAAAATGGATTGCCGATTATTTTGGTGATATCCCCAGGGGCGTTCCCATAGTGCGTAATTTTCCGCAAGAGGAACCCATTAGCACCACCATAAACGCTGTTGCTCATGATCCAAACATACAGATTCCCGCTTTGTTTACCGCCTATCGAACACCGGGTAGAAATTCTAGGGATGCCCGAGTGTTAGACATGATCTCCAATTATTTGAGCAATGGAAAAAGCTCTAAGTTGTATAAAAAACTGGTGGATGAAAAAAAGCTTTCCTTACAAGTCGCCGCTTTTAATATTAATAGTGAGGACTATAGTACCTATGTGGTGTTGACCCTCCCTTTGGGAGAAACTTCGTTGGAGCAACTCACTGCAGAAATTGATGAGGAAATTCAAAAAATGCAAAACGAGCTCATCTCAGAAAAGGACTATGAAAAATTGTTGAATCAGTTTGAAACAAATTTTGTGAATTCCAACGCTTCTATTGAAGGCATTGCAAATTCATTAGCCGAGTATTATACCTTCTATGGCAATACGAACTTAATCAACGATGAAATAAATTTGTATCGTTCCATCACTCGATCCGAAATTCAGGAGGTTGCAAAAAAATACCTGAACTCCAATCAGCGCCTCGAATTACACTATTTACCCCAAGAACCCTCTAAAAACTAGGATGTTATGAAAAATGTTGCCACACTGTTAATCCTGCTATTGGCATTGACCCACAACAGTATACAAGCACAAATCGATCGAAGTCAGCGGCCTCAGGCAGCAGCGGCTCCGGAAATCGACTTTGGCGATGTCAAAGAATTTACACTCCCCAATGGTCTTCATGTCTTAGTTATTGAAAACCACAAACTTCCCAGAGTATCTGTCAGTTTAAAACTGGATAATCCCCTCTCTACCCAAGGGTCAAAAGTAGGTGCAAAAAGTTTATTAACCGCCATGTTGGGCAAGGGTTCGATATCCATTCCAAAAGATGATTTTGAAGCGCAAATTGATCAGATGGGTGCCCACTTTCATTTTAACGAAGATGGGGCGCATGCCAGTTCGCTCACCCGCTATTTTTCTAGTTTATTGAAGCTGCTTGCCGATGCTGCACTTCACCCCAATTTTTTAGCAGAAGAATTTGACAAAGAAAAGGACAAACTTTTGGAAGGAATCAAAGCCTCTGATAAAGATGTCAAAGCAGTAGCACAAAGAGTACAAAATTTATTGAGCTATGGTGCGCAACATCCCTATGGAGAGTTTATGACAAAGGAGAGTGTCGGTGGGGTTCAACTACAAGACGTTCAACGTTTATACGAGCAAGAATTTATTCCCAATAACGCCTATTTGGTCATTGTAGGAGATGTCATGTTGGAACCCATAAAAAAAGAGGTAACTCAAGCCTTTAAAACGTGGAAAAAGAAAAAGCTGATTGCCAATACATTTCCGAATCCAACAAATGTGGAACAAACGCAGATTGATTTTGTTGAGATGCCCAATGCGGTACAATCCGAAATTGCGGTCATCAACACCAACGCGCTGAAACGGAGTGATCCAGAATATTTTGACGGAATTATTGCCAATCAAATTTTAGGAGGGGGAGCAGAAGCCCGCTTATTTCTGAACTTAAGAGAGGACAAAGGATTTACATATGGTGCCTACTCCCAAATGAATACCCATCATAAAACCCAATCGCGATTTAAAGCTGGAACGAGTGTTCGAAATGCAGTAACCGATAGTGCTGTGGTAGAAATCCTCTACGAAATCAATCGAATGCGAGAGGAATTGGTGGATGATGAGGCATTGGCATTGGTAAAAGCCAAATATGCGGGAAACTTTATTCGTTCCATGGAAGATCCCGAAACCATAGCAGATTTTCAATTGGATATTTTAACCGAAAATTTACCGCATGATTTTTATAAAACATTTCTTAAAAAAGTAAATGCAGTAACCAAAGAAGAGGTGCAAAAAGCAGCTCAAAAATATTTGTTAGGCAGTCAAGCTCGAGTGGTTGTAACAGGAAAAGGATCGGATATTCTGAGCGCATTGGAGTCCATAAATCTGGATGGAAAGAACCTAAAAGTAAATTATTACGATTCCTATGGGAATAGTATTGCGCGGCCGGACTACGAAAGTCAAATTGCTGACATCACCGCAGCACAAATCATAAACTATTACATAAAGGCTGTGGGAGGGCGAGAAAAATTACTCAGTGTCAATGCTGTGAATGAAAAATATGAAGGTACAGTTCAGGGAATGACTTTAGAAATGGAATCGGTTAAAACCACTAAAAAACAATTGTTGTTGGAAATGAAGATGATGGGGAATGTGATACAAAAACAAGTGGTAAATGAAGATACTGCCTACATGGAAATGCAGGGACAACGGATCAACTTGGAAGGAGCAACCTTGGAACAGTCCTTGGAGGAAGCCCAAATTTTCCCGGAACTGAATTGGGACTTGGACGCGCTAGAATTGGTGGGAGTGTCTGATGTGAATGGTCGTGCAGCCTATGAAATTAAAGTTTCTGAGCAAAAATCCATTTTTTACGATCAGGAAACCTTTTTCAAAACGCAAATTGTTCAAACTGTAGAAATGATGGGGAATTCTCAAACGTCTACCATCCTTTTGGACAACTACAAAATAGAAGACGGTATCTTTTTTGCACACAAAACCACTGTAAATATGGGGCCTCAAAATATTGATTTTAACCTAAAAGAAATCCAAATCAATCCGGAAGTCCCTGACCACTTGTTTGAATAAATAAAACTTTATTTTTTAGATTCTGTGACCAAATAGACCCCGGTTAAAATCATACCGCAGCCTGACCATTGAAGGGCACTAAACTGTTCGCCATCCAATATCCCCCATCCCACGGCAACGATGGGGAGCAAGTAGGTGATGGAAACGGAAAAAACGGGAGACGAAATGGCCACCAGTTGATTGAACATCACCTTGGCCAAAGCGGTTCCAAAAAGGGCTAAAACAAAAATAAAACCCAATGACTCCAACACCAAAGGCGCCTGTTGTACCGTTCGCCATTGAAAATCTGAAAACCCCAAGATCAACAATGCAAAAGGAATAATCACCACAAAATTCCCTAGGGCAATGCCAAGGGCTGAAACCCCTTCTAAACGGTATTTTATGATGTTGACATTTAGTGCATAGCAACTGGCTGCACCTACCACCAAAAAGGCATAATTAGCATCGGAACCCGATTGAATACTGAATTGATTGGAAACTAAAATAAGCGTTCCTCCAAAACCGATTAAAACCCCAATAAGCTGTTTTATTTTCATCCTGATAGCAAAGGCAGCAACGCCCAACAAAATTGTAAACAATGGTGTCATACCATTCAAAACGGCGGCTACTGAACTGTCTATTTTTGTCTCGGCAAAGGCAAAAAGATAACTTGGGAAAAAAGTCCCAAAATAACCGGTCAATACAATCCATTTCCAGGCGACTAAAGGAATTTTTTTTAAGTGTGAACGCCCTGCCAAAAAAAGTATCAGCGTGGTGAAAATAATCCGAAAAGAGCCCAACTGCAATGGAGTCAGCCCAATCAATCCTTTCTTAATAAGAATGTAGGAACTTCCCCAAATGAGTGAAAGGACAATTAATAAACTCCATTTTTTTACTGTGTTTGTCATGGCGAAATCACAAAAGTGCACTAATTTTGGTTAAAATAATTGTTATGCGTTCAAAACTATTTACCTTAAGCCTGTTGTGCACTGCATTGTTTTTTATCCAGTGTAAAGAAAAGGCTCCCAAAGTCATCAACGTAGCGACAACTGCCCCTGAAATGGTTAATACACCCCTAGGTGAAGAAGCCCATGCAACACTCACCATTGAGGGAATGACCTGTGCCGTGGGTTGTGCCGCTGTTATTCAAAAAAACTTAAACGCAACCGCCGGTATTGCCGAAGCTACCGTGGATTTTGAATCCAAAACGGCAGTTGTCAAATACGACGCAAAAATTCTCGATTTTGATAAAATTGTGGGCGTTGTCAAAGATACAGGTTCCGCCTACAGTGTGTCCGAAATTCACCAAACAGCAGCCCATTAAAACCTTAATTCCATTGTAACGTCTCCATAAGATGCACAATGTCCTTTTTTAAATATTGTACTGCCGGATAGATGGAGTCGTAGTTGGGTCTTGCATAGAAATATAAAGAACCTACCAGAAAATGTTTAGTGCTGTCTGTCAAGAAAAATTGAAATTGGGAAGCCGCATCACCCACCACCGTAAAAAGATTGCCATACACCCGCTGTTCTTGATTGATAAATCTTTTTTCGGGGATCGCTTCCGCTTTAATGATATGTTTATAGGGGAGTTGATAGGCGTCATTCAGCAAAGAATCCAAATTGTTTTGAATCGGTACATAATTGAAATAAAGCGTGGCTTTCATCTCCTCATAGGTCAATTTTGCACTGGACTGACGGGCTTCCGAAAAGCGTGCGAATGTATTTGCCTCAAAGGAAAAAGGAACCGTTGTTTTTTGAGACACATACTGAGCCAGTGGATATTCCAAACTTAAATAGGCTAGGGGTTTGGGCTGCGTATCTGATTGGCAACCCACAACTAAAAAAAACAAAACCAAAAAAATTCCTAAAAACCGCATCTATTTATTTTTGTAAGGCCGGAGGAATTTTCACCTTGATTTGTGTAATTCTTTTTTTATCGATTTCTTCTATCGTAAATGTAAATCCAGCATATTTGATGATTTGACCTTTGGTGGGAAATTTTTTTGCAATCTCCAAAACCAATCCTGCGATGGTTTCAGCATCGCCAACAATGGGATTAAACATTTCTGGTTCGTCCAAAGCAATAACTCTAAAAAAATCTTTTAAACTAATTTTAGCTTCAAAAACATAGGTGGCTCGATCCAATTTGGTGTAGCTCAATTCGTATTCATCGAATTCATCGCTGATGTCGCCCACAATTTCTTCCATAATATCCTCTAAAGTAATCAAGCCGGAAGTCCCACCATATTCATCAACCACGATGGCCATATGAATCTTTTTTTGTTGAAATTCGCGCAACAAATCATCCAATTTTTTGTTTTCGGGCACATAAAACGGAGCTTTGAGCAGCTTAAGCCAATCAAAATTTTCAATTTCAATATTGGGTAATAAATCTTTGACGTAGAGTATTCCCCGGATATTATCTTTCTTCTCGCTGTAGACGGGTATTCGCGAAAATCCTTGGTCTAGAATTTTTGGGATAATTTCACTCATCTGCATCGCGTCAGAAAGCGCAAAAACATCAATCCTTGGACACATGACTTGGCGGGTTTCTGTATTTCCAAAATTGATGATACCCTCCAGTATGCGTTGTTCTTCTTTGGTCGTTTCTTGGTCGTCTGTAAGCTCCAATGCTTGTGACAAATGGTCGACAGAAAATCGATTGGTTTTCTGTCCAAGTCGATTTTCAATAAATCGGGTGGTACTGCTCATGGGCTGCGTTATCCAAAAAAGGATATACCGATCCAAAAAAATTATCGGTCCTGCCATGATCTTGGAAAAGCTCAAGGCGTTGCGGTTGGCATAAATTTTAGGGAGTAATTCCCCAAAAATGAGGATGACCAAAGTGATGACCCCCACCTCTATGACCAATTCCAAAATAGGATTGTTCAATTGCGCTAAGAAATCTCCTGTTAGAGTACTAAACAGAAGAACGAGGGCAATATTGATAAAATTATTGGCGACCAAAATGGTCGCCAATAAACGTTTTGGTCGTTTCAGCAGGCGACTGATATTTTTAAGCACAGGTGTACTTTCGATTTCCGTTTCATCAAAACTTTTGATGTTTAGAGAGAAAAAAGCAACTTCAGCTCCAGAAATTAGTGCAGAAGCCAACAGTAAAAGTAACACCAATCCAAATTGGATAAATGTGATTATCGCTAAGGGGGGAATCGTTAAGGCTAAATGAAACGGCTCTGAATCCAATGTTTAGTTTAAATTAAAAAGGTAAGTCATCCTCTTCAAGAGGGGGATCTTCAACTTTAGGAGCCGATGTGCTGGCAGCTGCTGAAGTTATTTTATCGTTTTGCGTATTACTCAAAAAAGTAAATTCATTAACAAGTACTTCCGTGGTGTAGCGATCATTTCCATCTTCGGCGGTCCATTTTCTGGTTTTGATACGTCCCTCCACATACACTTTGTCTCCCTTTTTGACATATTTTTCAAAGATTTCAGCAACTTTATTCCGCACTACAATGTTGTGCCACTCGGTATTGCTTACTTTTTCTCCAGTAGATTTATTTACATAGCTTTCATTGGTGGCGAGGGGAAATCTACCAATACTGCCCCCTCCATCGAAATAATGCATCTTCACATTGTCGCCAAGGTGTCCGATTAACATCACTTTGTTTAAAGTTCCGGTCATAGTAATAGATATTAGGATTATTATTGAGTAAATTTAAAAAATCAAGGCGTACGGAGGAAAAAATTTTCGATAAAATTTTGAATCACGACAGGAACTGCTTTGGTTGTTAATTGTTCCCAAGGCATCCCCTCCTCCAAAGAAGTGTTCAATTGTATTGTCCAAAAGGTGATATAAAGCTGTTGGTGGGAAAGCTTGTGCAGGATTGGGCTGGGATTCCATCGTTTCCAGGGGTAATTCCATTCGCTGAAGGTTTCTTGATAGGCCGTCGTTTTTTGGAGTGCGCTTGAAGATTTGATGGTTTGGGTGGTCTCTACCAACGGAAACTCAAACAATTGCTCCCAAATATCTTTGGCCGTTCTTTGTTGCAATAGATAGTGAGAATTGGAATCGGATACGACCAAATAATTAAAATACCGCTTTCTTACTTTGGTGGTTTTGGCTTTGAAAGGAAGCTGGTCAATTTTTTGTTGATTGAAAGCCACGCATTGCCTCTGAAAAGGACAACGTCCACAATCCGGATTTTTGGGGGTACACAAAACGGCACCAAATTCCATCAAGGCTTGGTTGAACGTGCCGGGTTGTTGTGTGTCCATCAACCGATTGGCCAAGGTTTTAAACTCTTTAAAAGCATTGCTGTGATCTATAGGCGTGAAAATACCAAAACAACGGGAAAGCAAACGATAGACATTTCCATCCACCACAGCCTCGGGCAAATCAAAACAGATGGAACCTATGGCACTTGCGGTATAGTCACCCACCCCTTTGAGTTCCTTAAGCGCTTTAAAGTGGCTTGGAAATACGCCGTCGTATTGATCCACCACCTGTTGGGCAGTGGCGTGTAAATTTCGTGCCCTTGAGTAATAGCCCAGACCTTGCCACAGTTTGAGCACCTCATCAAGCGGTGCTGCCGCCAATTTTTCAACGGTTGGATAGGCATTCATAAAACGTTCATAATAGGGCAATCCTTGCGCTGTACGTGTTTGTTGTAAAATAATTTCGGACATCCAAATGCTGTAGGGATGGCGGGTATTTCGCCATGGAAAGTCCCGCTTATTGTTTGAATACCAATGCAGTAGTTGTTTCGTCCAGTCCAAAGAAAATTGATTTGTATTTGTAAAATATTAAAGAACAAGTATAATATAAAAAGTTTAGACAGAGCATTTTATCATTTTTATTAATATATTTGCGAGCTTAAAAATTTTAGTACTTTAAACAAAACAAACTTATGACTAAAGCAGATATCGTATCGACCATTTCCGATCAACTAGGAATAGACCGTGGTGATGTACAAGCAACTGTTGAACGATTTATGAAAGAAGTAAAAACATCTCTGGAAAAAGGAGAAAACGTTTACTTAAGAGGTTTTGGAAGTTTTATCATCAAAACAAGAGCCGAAAAAACAGGACGTAACATTTCAAAAAATGTTGCGGTCAAAATTCCGGCACACAATATTCCTGCCTTTAAACCGGCCAAGGTTTTTGTTCAAGGCGTGAAATCCAAAGTACCCGTATCTTAAAAAAATAGTATCTTAACATTTAAATTTAATAACGCATATGCCTAGTGGTAAAAAGAGAAAACGACACAAGGTAGCAACGCACAAGCGTAAGAAACGCCGCAGAGCTAACCGCCACAAAAAGAAAAAATAGTGTTGGGCAAAACACTTAAAAAATTTACCAACGTTCATTGAAAGGTAGCGCTTCCGAGAATCGGATTCCGTTACCCCAGGAAAAATCCTGAAAAAATATTGTTTAATCGGTAGTTCCTTTTATTCCAAAAGGAAGTGCCCAAAAATTAATCAGAGTGAATAAAGAATTGATTATCCGTTCACATTCCTCTGCTGTTGATTTCGCACTGCTCAAGGATGGAAAATTAATTGAGCTGAATAAAGAAGTGGAAGACAATAAATTTTCTGTAGGTGACATTTTTGTTGCCAAAATCAGAAAAGCCGTTCCCGGACTAAATGCTGCATTTATCAATGTAGGACATGAAAAAGATGGTTTTTTACACTATCACGATCTTGGACCCAAATTTCCTTCCCTTCTAAAATACATTAAACAGGTAAGTACAGGTAAAAACAAAGATTTTCTATTAAAACAGTTTCAGTTTGAAAAGGACATTGACAAAGACGGCAATGTGGGAGATGTGTTATCGCCCAAACAAACCGTGTTGGTTCAAGTCATTAAAGAACCCATTTCCACCAAAGGCCCCCGATTGAGTTCGGAAATATCCTTGGCGGGAAGATTTATGGTTTTAATGCCTTTCTCAGACCGTGTTTCAATCTCACAAAAAATCGAAGATCGCGCTGAAAAGTCGCGCCTGAAAAAACTGGTTCAGAGCATACGACCCAAAGGTTTTGGGCTCATTATCCGAACCGTTGCCGAAGGACAAAAAGTGGCTGCACTAGATGCAGACATTCAGCAACTGCTCACCCGATGGAAAAACCTTTCTGTTAAATTAAAACAGATCGACCAATTTCCAACCAAAGTGTTGAGCGAAATCAATCGTTCTTCAAGTATTTTACGTGATATTTTTGACGACCATTTTACAGGTATTCATGTAGATGATGCCGAAATGCAAGTGGAAATACAAGACTATCTTGAAACCATTGCACCACAAAAAAAGAACATTGTGAAGTTATATGAAAATCACCTTCCCATTTTTGAAAAATTTGGAATCGAACGGCAAATAAAAGCTGCATTTGGAACAACGGTTTCTATGCAAAAAGGTGCCTATTTGGTGATTGAGCATACCGAGGCTTTGCACGTGATTGATGTGAACAGTGGCAACCGATCCAACCGATCGAAAAGTCAAGAAGAGACGGCCTTTGAAGTGAATATGATTGCCGCTACCGAAATCGCACGTCAATTGCGACTGCGCGACATGGGGGGCATCATTGTTGTCGATTTTATCGACCTTAATTCAAACGAAAATCGTAAAAAATTGTTCAATCATCTCACCGAAGAGATGAGCAGCGATAGAACCAAACACAAGATTCTACCGCCCAGCCGTTTTGGATTGATTCAGATAACACGCCAGCGTGTTCGTCCTGAAATGAATATCAAAACAAAAGAGCCCAATCCGAACCTTAACGGGGAAGTAGAGGCACCCATTATTTTAATGGACAAAATCAACGCAGAGCTTAGTAAAATTACTAAGAACAAGCGGAACGAAAAAGAGCACATCTATATACATGTGCATCCTTTTGTAGCCGCTTTCATTTTAGCAGGGTTTCCATCCCTCCGCCTAAAATGGTATTTTGAATACAAAAAGTGGATTCGTATTGTTCCACGCCACGCTTACCGATATTTGGAGTTTCGTTTTCTTAATAAAGAACGAAAAATACTCCGTCCTTAAAGCACTAAAACCGCACTTCTTGAAGTTGCGGTTTTTTTTATGGCATTTGATCTCTAAATTTTCTAGAAATTGGAATTTTTGTTCCCTCCGTCAAAACCAACAAAGTAGGCTGAATTTGCTTGATAAAATTCCGATTGGTAATATAGGATCGATGCGTTCGAATAAAATTGGGGGGCAACTGCTCGTCCAAATCACTGATACGACCTCTTACCAAATGATTTTTTCCATCCGATGTAAATACTCTAATATACTTGTCATCAGCCTTGATATACATCAAATCGTTGATGTAGACTTTGGTTTTGTCTTTCAGAATAATATGATTTTTGATGACCAGATGTTTTAGTTTTTCAACTTCTTTTAAAGTGCTTTCTTTTTCGTGTTCCAAGATCGTTTTTTTGGATTTTGTCCTTTTATAAAGCCATATAAAAACCAAAACCATAAGCAATAGCCCTCCTGCAATAGGAATCAGGGTTTGAAATTGTGTGTTTAATGACATATGTTTTTTTGCGAGTTCTTCCAACTGTTCTTGTTTTTTTTCAACATCATTCGTTAATTCCATTTTTACTATCTGCTTTGTTTGTTCCATCCGATTGAGGGAATCCAAATGCTTTCTGGCCATTTTAAAATGAAACAGTCCTTTTTTTGAATCCCCCAAACCTTCATAACATTTTGAAAGATATTCATGGGTATTTACCAGACCCTCAGGATGCGCCTTTATGGTTTTTTATTGCAACCCTTTTTTAAAAATGGGTAATGCCTCGGCGTACCTGTCCGTATTGCTCAACAATATCGCTTTACTATGTTCATTTAAGACAAACGATTGCTTCCCAAACCAAAATGGAATTTGTTTAAAAAAAAAGGAGGCTTGATCAAAATGTTTAATCGCTTTTTTAGGTTGCTTTGTAAAAACCTCGTGATAAATTCCAATCGTTTTTTCTTTTAAGCCTTTTAAGAAACTAGATTTAGGATTTATTTTAGAATATTCATCTATGAGCTTATCTAATTTTTTTTGAGACGAAGAATCCACTTTATAATACAACCTTTGGGATTCCAAATCTATTTTTAAACTCAAAAGACGAAAACGATCTACTTCATTTAACCGTTGAACTTTTACGGCTTCAAGATGATCCTCTAATAAAGGATATAAGTGTTTTTCTGCAGGAGAAAATAGAATGATATAGCTAATCGTCGCCAAATGAAATTGATTTTCCCAAAAAACATCAGATGTTTTTTGAAAACGATTCAACTGTTGGAGCAAAAGTTGATGCAGTTCTTTCCTATAAGTTTTTGCTGTCCTATTTTGTTGAATTACATATAAAATAATCGCCAAAGGATTTTCTTCCTCTCTTATTTTTTCTATACGAGCGGAGTCAATAGTTCCCGTTTTCAGATATTGTATTTCTTTAAAAATAAGCTCATAGAGTAAAAAAGAACCCCCTTGAGGCATTTTGTTTTCCAATCTTTCAATATTGTATTCATATAGGTACTCAAGCCACTGTTGCTCTTCTAAATAAGAATTAAAAGTGCCTAATATGAAAAAAACAATCACTGCAAAGTATGCTGGTGAAATCATGCTCATTCCTTATTGAACTGAAACGATACCTGACACAAATGCCCCCCTACTCTTAATTTCATTTGACCATTAGATGAATCACATAAATCGTCTAAATCATTGGCTTGATGATGATGACGCACTCTATCCATTTTACCGATGTAGGCTTTGGGGTCATTTATTTCATAATAAAAGCTCTTTGGGATTAAGGGTGTTTTGCATTGTTCTTTTTTAAAGTTCAGGTCGATGAACAATAGATCACCTTCCCGCTTAGGCGGGTCTATAGAGGAAATCGAGTAAAAACTGTCTTCGGAGTTCATCAGGATAAATTCAAGTGATTTGATCTTCGTTTCCCCGTCTATAGAAACGGTGTCCGAAACTCGTGCAGAAACGACAAAATTTTTGTCGTTTTCCAAACTTATATAGTAGGTTTGAAATCTGCTTTTATCATTGGCATCCAAAATAAAATCTGAATCAATAAATTTACAAACTGTTTCTTTCTCGCCCGGATGAAATAAGTCTCTTTCTGAAGTATCAGTCAAACAACATTTTTGGCCGGAGCTCGTGTGAGTGTTTGTACAGGGACCTTTTTTAAAATAAATCGCCAAAGCAATGGCCAATAGACCTAATCCAGTGAAAATTGTAGTAATTGTTTTTTTCATGATGATAAAATTTGAGTTGATATTGATTTTTTAAAAATGTTACTATTTAATCTGAAATCCAGGAATATTCTGAAACTTCTACAGGGAGTTGCGAGGAAGTAGTCCTCCACTTTCCATAAAATCCTCCTCCGATTCGAACGCCTAAATAATAGATTCGCCAAAACCGAAACTTTGCTTTTTTCAGCATGATCAAAAAAATTAGATCTGCTTCTTTTCTTGAAATTTTCATCGTTTGAGCATTTTTATATTGATAGATCGCATCGTGAAACATGGAGGCATAATAGGTTTTAGGTTTTTTAGTCTTAGGGTCAATCCGGCCATCCGGGGTGCCAAAAATCTTGCCTGAAATTTTCCATTTTGGCGAGCAACCGTCCCAAGCATACCCATGCTCCTGAGCTCCTTTTAAAGTAATTCTTCCATTACTTTCGATCTTAAGCCACCGATTTTCAAAATCCTTTTTCGTTAGGTTGGTCTGTATCCAATCTTCTTGGTGGTGGGTAAACTTATATATTGCCATAGTTCAAAATTTGGGATCAACAATAAAATTAATTCGGGTGCGCATGACACCTCTTAAAAATATTAATTTTTAATATAATTGTCGTGTCCTATTCTTAGATCAATTTGCTTGTCGATGGAACTAATTGTGCTTGTTGTCGTTTAAGTAGGACTAGTGGTATTTAACTCATCTTTAAAAGAAGAAGAAAGGAAAAAATCTTTTTTATTTTCCTTGACAAATTTTCTAGTTGCATCGGTCATTTCTTGTATAAGTAACAAAGGGACTTCTTTTTTTAACAGAAATTCTTTACAAAAAAAAGCGTTCTTTTTTGTAGAAGCACAAATGGTAAACTTCTTTTCTCTCGCATCGTATTTATATTCATATTGGATTCCCAAAATGTCAACAGTGAAGTCTTGGGCGTATGTTGTTATAGAAATACAACTTGTAAAAACTATTAAAAAGAAATTTTTGTTTTTCAAAGGAATCATTTTAATCTTCCATGTTTAATTACAATATGAACATGTTGGTTTTTCTCCTACTCCATTCCAAAGCGCCTCTACAGCTTGCTTAAAACTTTGGCAATAGGTAGCTACTGCCTCTGCTCCTCCAGCACATAAATAGGCATAAGCCGCCTGACAATGAGCATCCAACTGAATATCGGGAGAAGCTCTTTCATACGCTTCATTACATCCTGCGTTTGCAACTGCATCGCCTTGAGTTTCTTTCTTTTCAAAAACATCCGGATAACCAGCATAAAAGATATATGATTTACCTGCTTCGGGCTGAAATCCCGTAAATCCAGTAGAATAGGCATCGTAATCGTTTAAATCTGTGTTTCCTGAGGCATCGTCAGTCCATAAGGAAACACCGTTCGGGTTTATTTCTCCTTCGATTGTGATTTTTCCATCAGGAGCTACTTTCACGGGCTCAAAAGAATTACTGCTTACTTCCACTTCAAAATTCCATGGATTATTTATTGTTAGCATAAACTGATTTGATTCTTTAGAACAAGAAAAAGAACAGATAATGAGAATAAAAATAAAGTGTTTTTTCATGATATAAGATTTTTTGGTTCACCCCAAAACTATTCGGCTTTTAAGGTGTTTTCCAAAAAAATGTCGTGAATGACATAATAAATGTCGTGAATGGTAACTTCATTTTCTAAACGGTATTTTTTATCTTCGGCAAGTGCAAAAAAAATCATCCTTTACCGTCGCTGAGGTGCAAAAAAAATTGGAGCACTATTGTGCCTACCAAGAGCGATGTCATTGGGAAGTCGAGCAAAAATTAAAAAGCTATGGAATGATCCCCGAGGCAAGGGAAGTCATCTTGACCCAACTGATCCAAGACAATTTTTTGAACGAAACCCGTTTTGCGCAAAGTTTTGCTCGGGGCAAGTTTCGAATCAAAAATTGGGGAAAACAACGTATTGTTCGTGAACTCAAAGCCCGATACATTTCCGATTTTAACATTAAAATTGCACTTAAAGAAATTCCCGAACAGGAGTACAACACCGCTTTTTGGAACTTGTTTCAAAAGAAAAAGTTAGCGGTTAATCACTTACCGATTGAACAACAAAAGAAAAAAATTGCTGCATTGCTCCTTTACAGAGGTTGGGAAAGCGAAAAAGTGTATGAAGCACTCACTTCTATCTCACAAAAATAAGGGGCGTAGCGTCGCTTAAAACTGATATTTCAGGCTGAGCAAACCATTGCTCCCCGGCATGGGAACCAAATTGGTTTCGCTATATAGGGTATTTAAAATATTGTTGGCACTGAGATCGATAGTAAAATGCCCTTTTTGCCATTGCAGATTGACATCTAGAACGGTATAACCCTCTTGCTCGGGACGTTGCCCGTATTTCAGTGCAGTGGTCAAAAGAAATTGTGAGGACAACTGCGCTAGAGAAGCAAACGTAAAATGATGTTTTAAAGAATTGATGCTGTATCTGGAAAAATTCACTTCCGCTTCCTTTAAATCGTCCACTAAATAGGTGTAGCCCATTTTAAGGCGTTGGGACTGTTTACCGATAAGAAACTGATACTGAACTTCAGTCTCCACCCCTTGTGTTTGAAGAGCAGCGATATTTTCGGCTTTCCAAAGGTCGGCGGCACTACTTTTCACATAATCAATCAGATTTTTGGATCGGCGAGTAAAATAGGCTACATAAAAATTCCATTGCAAAGGTGTATAACGCAGACCCAACTCTGCCGCCAAAGCTTGTTCGGGTTTTAAGTCGGCATTTCCTATAGTGGTTCTATCCCTGTAGTACAAATCCGTATACGTAGGAATGCGATACGTATAACCCATATTTCCATAGATGCGCCAGCTGTTGTTGAGCTGAACTCCCAAATCCAATCCGGGATAGGCAAATGCCCCAAAATCGCTGTATCTATTCACAGCAATACCGGGGGTCAAATCAATGAGATCCCAAAAAGAAAAGCGTTGTTCCAAAAACAAAGCAAAAGTTTCCCGATGATGTTGACCTAAATTATTACTGGAAATGGAAACTCTGGACACATCAACCCCCACGCCTGTTATACCATAATCGGACACATAAGTGGCGTGCAATGCCGTTCCTAGCTTATGTGTTATATGCCAATTCTCATATATTTCTGGTTGCGAACGGAGGTAAATATAATGATCCTGCCCTCTCCGCCAATAGAGCTTGGGACGCAGCCGCCAGTTGTTGATTCGAACATCGGATTGAACAGCAAGCAAGCTCGCTTCGGTTTCTTCATACTGATCTTTGGCCTCGGGCGAGGCATAAAAACCATTGGCGCCAAACTTACGCCCGCCATAGGTGGCTAATAATTGAATTGGAAAGGTGGTTGCTTTTCTAAAATCAGCCTTGACAAATGCATTGTAATTATTAAAATCGGTATTGTAACGATAACCCTCAGACTTCATCCGAGAGAAATCAGCTACAAAATTGGATTTCGCATCACTTCTATGAACGTTTACCCCTCCAAAAAGCTGTCCGTAAGAACCGCCTTTAAGGCGCACTTGACCCCCTGATGGAGTTTCTTTTTTGGTAACAATATTGACGGCACCCGTAAAAGCATTTTGACCATACACCCTTGAGGCTGGTCCTTTGATGACCTCTATTCGTTCAATCATGGCTATTGGGGGCAAGAAATTGAGGCTGTGATGCCCCGTTTGAGCATCATCCATAGGAATGCCATCGATGAGTAAAAGCGTTTGATCAAAACCCCCGCCACGCAGGTATAAATCGGCCTGAGTACCAGCCAAACCTCTGCGCCGAATATCAACTCCAGCGATTTGTTGCAATGCCGCTACAGCAGTCACAAAACCGCTTTGCTGCAATTGTTCTGCAGTAATCCACTGAATCGTCCGAGAGTCTTTGGAAAAAGGAATGTCGATTCGGTTGGAGGAAACAACGACTTCTTTTAAATTTTGATTTTTGCTTATGCTATCGTTTTGCGCATAAAGGGACAGAGCAGGAAAAAGAAGCCCTATTATATACACAAAAACAAAGCGTTTTGATATACTCATAAAATTGGAAAATAGGGGCAAAAATAGAACTACGAACTAGTCCGTCAACAAAATAACTTTGTTGTCGCGCATTTCAATCGCTCCCGAAGTAATATCGAAGAGTGTCCAGTCCCCTTCATTTCTAAATTTATCTTGAACCGCAGCGGCTACTTCAAGTCGTCCGGCAATCTTTACTGTCCCTTCGATTAAAGTAGAAACTATGGGCGCATGGTGATCTAATACTTGAAAAGAGCCAGAACTTCCGGGAAGAATCAAACTGGATACTTCACCACTAAAGAGACGGGCTTCGGGGGATACAATTTCGAGCTGCATGATTTTATACTTCTGCTAACATTTTTTCTCCGGCTTCGATGGCTTCTTCTATAGTCCCTTTCAGGTTAAAAGCCGCTTCTGGTAGATGATCCAATTCCCCATCCATGATCATATTAAATCCTTTGATGGTTTCTTTGATGTCTACAAGAACACCGGGGATTCCGGTAAATTGCTCTGCCACGTGGAAGGGTTGTGATAAAAAGCGTTGCACACGACGGGCGCGAGACACAGCAAGTTTATCTTCCTCGGACAATTCGTCCATCCCAAGGATGGCAATGATATCTTGTAATTCTTTGTAACGTTGTAGTAATTCTTTTACGCGTTGGGCACAATCGTAATGCTCATCACCTAAGATATCAGCGGTTAGAATCCGTGAAGTAGAGTCCAAAGGATCCACAGCAGGATAAATTCCTAACTCCGCAATCTTACGAGACAATACGGTGGTGGCATCCAAGTGGGCAAAAGTGGTTGCCGGTGCGGGATCCGTAAGGTCATCTGCAGGAACGTAAACCGCTTGTACAGAAGTAATCGATCCTTTTTTGGTAGAAGTAATTCGCTCTTGCATGGCTCCCATTTCTGTCGCCAGTGTGGGCTGGTATCCTACCGCAGAAGGCATCCGTCCCAACAGGGCAGATACTTCCGATCCGGCTTGTGTAAATCGGAAAATGTTATCCACAAAGAACAATACATCTTTTCCTTGACCGTCCCCTGCACCATCTCTAAAATATTCTGCAATGGTAAGTCCAGATAAGGCAACACGTGCCCGCGCTCCAGGAGGTTCGTTCATCTGACCGAAAACGAAGGTCGCTTTGGATTCTTTCATGGCTTTTTTGTCCACCTTTTTCAAATCCCAGCCTCCTTCTTCCATAGAGTGCATAAAATCATCCCCGTAGCGAATGATTCCAGATTCTAACATTTCGCGAAGCAAATCATTTCCTTCACGGGTACGTTCTCCAACGCCAGCAAACACAGAAAGTCCTCCGTGTCCTTTGGCAATATTGTTAATCAATTCTTGAATCAAAACCGTTTTTCCAACCCCGGCACCTCCAAAAAGACCAATTTTTCCTCCTTTGGCATAGGGTTCAATCAAATCGATGACTTTAATTCCAGTAAATAAAACTTCTGTAGATGTAGAAAGGTCTTCAAACAAGGGAGCATCTCGGTGAATCGGCAAACCATCTGCTCCTTTTTTAGGAAGATTTTCCATACCGTCAATTGCATCACCAATAACATTGAACAAACGTCCGTAAACATCATCCCCAATGGGCATTTGTATGGGACTTCCTGTTGCAACGACCGCTGTTCCCCGGCTCAATCCGTCCGTAGAGTCCATAGAAACTGTTCTTACAGTGTTTTCACCAATGTGCGATTGAACTTCCAATACTAAGATGGATCCATCTGCATTTTTGATTTCTAATGAATCGTAAATTTTTGGAAGTGTATTGTCTTCTCCTGAAAATTCAACATCTACAACGGGTCCAATAATCTGAGAAACTTTACCTGAATTCGTAGCCATTTTTACTGATTAAAGAATTATTTTACTAATTGATTTTAAAGCTGCAAATATACAGTCTTCCATCTAAAAAATACCCTAGATTTAATTTTTTTGCGCGCTTTTCAGAATTTTATTCTGTTGCCTATAAAAAGTAAAAAAGATTCCCCCTGAATTGGGGCTTGGACTGTTTCAGAAATTGTAGGAGCTGCGTTAAAAAAGTAGCGCAATAAACCTTGTTTCAATCTTATTTTAGGGTAATAGTATTACATTAATCATACGCCAAGACTAATAATTCTGCCACACAGGCAGGCTTGTCTTGTCCTTCAATTTCAATGGTAATTTCCAGTTTATATTTTGCTCCAGAAGGGAGAGCGGTAAACTCCATCAAACGAACGCGACCTCGAACTCGTGCCCCTGAGGGAGTGGCCGCAGGAAATCGCACTTTGTCCAAGCCGTAATTGATCACTCGGGAAACCCCTTCAATCGCATAGGCATCAAACATGATTTTGGAGCACATGGAGAGTGTTAAAAACCCATGAGCAATCGTTTGTTGGTAGGGTGACTCTTTTGCGCAACGCTCTTGATCCAAATGAATCCATTGTTCGTCTTGGGTGATGCTCGCAAAGTGGTTGATCCGCTCTTGATCCATGACCAACCAAGGCGTAAGCCCCAGTTCTTTCCCAACAACTGGTTCCATTTCAGCGAGTTGTTTGAAATGCGAGCGATAGGAAGTTGATGCTCCTTGTGATTCCATAAGATCGTTATTTGGGTTAAACTTTTGATTATTGATGTTCCCTATTTTAAATGGTTCTTTTACATAAACGAAAATAGAAAGACTGGATTACATAGGCATGGCACCGCCATTGGCGTGTAAGGTAATGCCCGAAATGTATCCCGCTTCTTTGGAGGCTAAAAACAAATACGCATATCCCATATCTTCCACGGTCCCTATTCTTCCCACAGGAATTTGAGCAATTTGTTGCTCGATCACGGCTTTAGGCATAGAATCAGTCATCTCTGATTTTATAAACCCGGGAGCCACTGCATTCACGGTTACTCCATATCGGCCTAATTCTTTGCACAAAGCTCTTGTAAAGCCTGCAATCCCGGCTTTGGTGGCGGCATAATTGGTTTGCCCAAAAGCCCCTTGAAAGCCATTGATGGAAGAGGCCGATACAATCCTTCCATAGCCCGCTGCTTTCATATGGGGTACTACTGCTTTACAGGTGATGAACAAGGCATTTAAATTGACATTCATCACCGTGTCCCAATCCGATTGCTCCATTTTCAGGAACGAACGATCGCGAATGACCCCAGCATTGTTGATCAAAATATCAATTTTTTGGTGCTTTTCGATGAGCTGCGCCACCGCAGCTTCTACTTCACTTTTGGAAGTGATATCGACTTTCTGATAAAAGATCGAAGCCCCACTTTGTGCGATTCGAGCAGCAGTTTCAGCACCTGAATCCAAGACGTCCCAAAGGGCAACCGTCGCTCCGGCTTTGCAAAATAGCTCACAAATACCCGCACCAATACCTCGAGCTCCTCCGGTAACGATGGCCACTTGACCTTCTAAACGTATCATTTGTAGTTGCTTTTGTTAAAGATAAGATTCCCTCGCTAGTTATACAAACTAAGGACGTCCAATTTTATCCCAACGCATTGAAAAGGGTTGCGTATAAAGCAAAAAAAAGACTGCACTAAGGCAGTCTTTCTTTATTGCTATAAAATCTACTGAAGATCGATAGTTGCTTTGAGCAATACACGTCTTCCTATGATGGGCATTTGTGGAAATGCTCTGTATTTTTGATTGAACAAGTTGGTGGCAGAAAGATCCAACGAAAAATTATCTGAAATTTGATAACCAAAGTTGGTGTCTACTAGGTTTTTCTTTTGAACCGTTCCGGAGAAAAACCCTTGATTGGATTCAAACTCATCATCGTGTTGAAATGACAAGGCTGCTCTGAAACCTGAGTCGGCATTAAAATTAACTCCCGTTCTGTATTTGAATCTAGGCGCATTCAAATAGGAAGAAAAAGGAAGATCATCATCGTCTGCCGCGCCGGGAATCCATTCATTTTGACTCAACCAAGAGGCATTCCCCCACCAAGACCAATTTTCAGAAGCTCTATACTTGAGCGAAATATCCGCCCCCACATGACTCCGTGTCGCATCTCCAAATCGTCGATAACCTGCCGGGATGTGTGTTATGCCGTCGTTTTGTGGAACGCTTTGCGTCTCTACGGTTCCGAAAACACTGGTGATTGGAGTAATCGCATTGGCGTAACCAGCACCTCCGAGTGCAAAGGCTTGTCCTACCCCGCCTGCCAGTTGGGCAATGGCTCCCTCAATATTAGCCGGAATTAATCCCGCAGCAGTTGCCGCCGTAGCATCTGCTACAGAGGGAATCGCTTGAGAACCGGGAAAAAGAGCGTCAGCAGGAAGTCCCGTTTCCCAAAAAATTTCGGGAATTCCTAATATATTTTGATATTGTGCCTCTACTTGTTGACGTACCGCCGCTGTAACAGCGGCAGTAGTAGCTGCAGTGATCACAGCGTTAATGGTTGGGTCGGCAGCAAAATCAGCCGCAACAGCATTACTTAAATCTTGAGAGATATTTTCAGACCCTGTCAATCTATAGGTAGGTCCTATTGCAGTAAATTGAGTAAATCCTGTTCTTTCATAAGTGTATACATCAATGCCTAAAGACCATTTGTCTCCCAACAGTCCTTTGTAACCCACTTCCCAAGATTTTAAAGTTCCAATAGCCGCAGAGCCCGTTCCAGCGAGCGAATTCATGGCTTCTCCATTAAACAAGTTATACGGGGATAGGGTTCCTGTGGTTTTATCCAAACTAGGTCCAGCATAATTGTTGAAAAAGTTTTGGACAAA
The DNA here is from genome assembly GCA_018699935.1 of Flavobacteriaceae bacterium. Lineage (GTDB taxonomy): Bacteria > Bacteroidota > Bacteroidia > Flavobacteriales > Flavobacteriaceae > MS024-2A. Next base: position 33,381 of record JABISF010000036.1, read on the forward strand.
GGGCAACAAGCCGGCGGTTTGTGGACTCGCTCCCAATCCAGCATAAAGTGCTTCTAAAGTGGGGGCTGCCACTGCTCCATAAGGAATGGCCAAAGGAAGGCTAGAGGTTCCATAAGGAAGCGTAACGCCTCCCGTACCTGTTAATTCTATGGGTGCTCCGGAAGCAAACTCTTGGGGGTTGATTTGACCCGATAACCAAACATCTAAGACCCCTGGAGCTGGTGATGAAACCGGAAAATCAATATAGGTTTCCAATGCGGAAGGACCATAAGTGGCCACATTATAGGAAAGTCTGAAGGAACTTTTAGGACTTACTTTATAAACCATTGCAAGTCGTGGAGCAATTGCTCCTTTATCGATAAAGTTAAATTGATCGTAACGCAAGGCATAAGTCAAATCAATTTTTTCACCTAATCGAGAAGTCCCTTGACCGTAAACACCAGTAATTACATAATCATCAGTGTCATCATTTCTACCATAAAGTGTGTATTCTGAATCGGATGCGGTGTTTCTGTAGTCCGTTCCAACGGTGAAATTAGAATCTAAAAAATTGGGGGCATCAAAGTTATATTGCAATTGCGCTTCTAAAGAAGTTCGTTTTGCCACCTGACGAAAGCCTGTTCCATATAAGAAGGTAGGATGCTCTGCATCTCCTCCATCGTTATAGTTGTAATACACTTGGGCAAATAAACCTCCTCTTTGCAAACGCCCTTGCGCCCAATAGTCACTTCCTTGGGTGTATCCAACACCTTGAGAATTGAAAAATAATCCGCCTCCATTGTTAACACCCCCGGCAATTACCCCAGAAGTATTGTCGTTGGGACGAAACTCAAGATGTGCATTAACGGCAAAGTTTTGATATTCAGAGGCCATCGGGTTGCCATCTCCATCGGGATCTAAATCGGAAGCAGTGAGCAATGTGGTTCCGGCCTGAGTTGCATCCACCACTTTGTTTTTAATAGCGGGTTGTCTGACCGTGCTTTGAAATGTTGAAATAAAGTCGGCATCTTCAACGGGATCAAGGATGAAATCGTTCCCTCGATTGAAACGTGCGTTTATTTTATATCCAAAAGTTTTACTGTCATTTCGGGCAGCATGACGGAGGGCACCTCCAAAAGTAGAAAGACTACCGCCATACATTTCCACCGTGGTTCCGGGATAATCAATGGGTTTTTTGGTGAGAAAGTGAACCACACCGGAAGTTACTCCTGGGCCATACAAGGCAGAGGCTGCACCACGCACCACTTCAACACGCTCTATATCAATATTGGAAAGTCCCGTTTGAAAACTAAAAAAGGAACCTGCAGATGGGGTAACCAAATATCTGTAGTCCAAAATCGGAAAGGTAGAAGTACCAAAGACTCCCGAACCGGCTCTCATTTCAATGTTTAATGAATTGGCGGAATGTTGTTGAATCTGAACTCCGGGGATATTGACCAAGTTTCTTACCGGATCGGTAACATTGGGCGAATTTTGTAAATCTTTGGAAGAAATTATCGAAACCGAAGCAGGAGCATCCTGAACTTTCTCGGCACGTCTGGAAGCTGAAATGATCACCTCATCAAGGTTTTGACCAAATTCCAAAGCAACCGTGATTTGTTGATCGGCGGAGGTGATGTCAATTACTTGGGATTCAAATCCAATAGAACTCACCTCAATTTGAAAGGGAATATCAGCACTGGTATTCAATGTGAAATTTCCGTCAAAGTCAGTGGCTGTACCGGTATTTGAACCTAATACGATAATATTTGCGCCGGGCAGCGACTCCCCAGAATCGGCATCAGTAACGACACCCGATATGGAGGATTGTGCATGAAGGACACTCGCCGCGAAGCATAACACGGTAAATATCGCTGTTTTAAAAAAGTTTTGTCTTTTCATAATCAGTTTGTTTTTTAGTTGTATCCGTCTTTTAATTAGGCCGTTAAGGGTAAGAAGTGGAAAGTTGTCAATGTAATTTATAATAAAAAAATATGGGAAGTAAGTTAGTACATTTTTTAATGTTACTTATTAATTAGATTCATTTTTAACGCTTTATTGGGCGATTTTTTGGTTTTACTGAAAAAAACATAAAGCTCCCCCATAACTATCCAATAGGAACTATTTAATTTTATGAATTGATAGAATGCCGGTCTTACGCAATTAAATTTTGACCAAACTTCAGAGATTGTCTTAAAATGTGTATTTTTCAATTTCATTAACTCTAGTGCTCTACTATTGAAAAAGCTTGTCTATTATTTTGTCAAATATCTGTTGTGGTGTTACAATGATCTTTTTTTTAGAACCATAAAAATTTACGGAAAAGAGCGCATTCCTCAAGACGGAGGCGTACTCTATTCTCCCAACCATCAGGCGGCCTTTCTGGATCCTTTGCTCGTTGGAGCATATACGCCAAAAAGAATTACTTCCTTAACCCGAAGCGATGTTTTTGGGGGTCCTTTACAGTGGTTTTTGGATGCTTTTCAAATGCTGCCTGTGTATCGGATACGAAATGGTTACAGCAGTTTAAAAAACAATGATGCCACTTTTGAAAAATGCTATTCGATTTTGGGCAATGGCGGAAATCTCAACATGTTTTCCGAGGGGGGTCATCACGATGAATATTATCTCCAAAACCTTTCTAAAGGGAGTAGTCGTTTGGCGTATCAAGCGCAAAAAGTCAATCCCGGGAAAAAGGTATACCTAATGCCGGTGGGTTTGAATTACGGCAACCATCGTCAAGCGCGCATTACTTTACATTTGGTATTTGGCGAACCTATATTGATTAGCGAGATGATGAACCCCAACAACACCGACGCCGAAAACATCAATACGCTGCGCGCGTTGTTACAAGACCGTATGAAAGATTGCATGTGGCTCCCCGAAAAGGACGCACTTTATCCAGAGAAAAAATTACGCATCAACAAACGCACTACAGAACTGGAGTTTTCGCATTTGAAAAAAATACTTGCTGAGGATTACGAAAAGCTTCCTAAAAGAGAACAAATAACGGCGGCAAAGCAAAACTTGGCTTCCTTACTCGCACTCCCCAACCTCATTCCGCTCTGGGCTACCCGAAAAATAAATGGGCTTTTTGAGGATATTGTATTTACAAGTTCCATCAAATATGCCTCTGGTTTTACGGTCTTTGCTTTGTGGTGGTTAATCAGTTGCTCCTTGCTGGGTGGATTCTTTGGAAACCCCGTCGCTATTGCTTTTTTGGCTGTTAGTATTGGAAGTTTATTTTGGAGGCAAAAGATATTGTTATATTAAAATAATATTTAATAGTTTTTATCTATTATTCGATTTATTATTCTCCTTTATTTTTTTAAATATACTCATAATTAGTGGTTTATCAATTATAAATAAATTTAGTATCATTTTTATTTATAGTAACTTATTAACGCACTCTTCGTACCTTTGCAACTATGTTAGATCTTATCATTATCGGAGCGGGTCCCATCGGGATGGCGTGTGGCATTTCAGCCCAGAAACAGGGACTTTCTTATGAAATCATTGAAAAAGGAACTTTGGTAAATTCCATATACCACTATCCCCAAAACATGACTTTTTTTTCCACCTCCGATCGCTTGGAGATCGGGAACATTCCTTTTATATCACACAATCCAAAACCCACTCGGTCAGAAGCTTTGGAGTACTATCGAAGAGTAGCTATGCATTGGCAGCTTAACATCCGTCTCTATGAAGCGGTGGAAAATGTCAAAAGTTTACATCCCGGGTTTGAGGTGCATACGTCCAAAGGAAGTTATCGAGCGCACAATATGGTGGTGGCTTCGGGCTTTTACGACCTTCCCTATCTACTCAACGTAAAAGGAGAAGAACTTCCAAAAGTATTACATTATTATTCCGAACCCCATCCTTTTTTTGGGATGAATATAGTCGTTGTCGGCGCGGCCAACTCTGCCGTTGATGTGGCTTTGGAAACCTACCGAAAAGGCGCCAAAAGTGTCACCATGATTATCCGAGAGCCGAAAATTGGAGAAAACGTGAAATATTGGGCACGCCCCGATATTGTCAATCGGATTGAAGAAGGGAGCATCCCTGCCTATTTTGATTCCGAGATTACGGAAATTACTCCCACCGAAGTGCACTTTAAAACACCCGAGGGGAATAAAACCATTGCCAACGATTTTGTGTTGGCGATGACAGGGTATCAACCCAATTTTGCACTATTGGAACAATTGGGCGTCGACTTTCAGACAGATACTTTTAGAACTCCAAAGTATACTCCTGAGACGATGGCCTCCAATGCCCCGGGTGTCTACCTTGCCGGAGTGGTTTGTGGGGGATACAAAACCAATAAATGGTTTATCGAAAATTCTCGGGAACACGCAGAGCGAATCACCGCTGCGATTCAAAGCGCTAAAGGATAATATTCAAATATCCATTATGAATTTCACCCGCTGAGCATTCCGATAAGTTTAGTACTTTAGACTTTTAGGATTTATTTAGTGAAAATTTTAATCATCCCGGATTCATTTAAAGGCAGCCTGACAGGAAAAGCTGTGGCTCGGGCAATGGAAAGGGGTGTGCAATCTGTGTATCCAAATGCGGAATGCGTCCTTATGCCCTTTTCCGATGGCGGCGAGGGGGCTCTTGATGTGCTTCAACAGCATGTCGCTGGAACTTTAAATTATTGCTCAACACGTGATCCTTTAGGCCGACCCATTGAGGCTCCTTATTTTCGGTTTAAAGACCAGCCCACGGCTTGGGTGGAATTATCACAAACTGCAGGCCTGCAAAATTTAACCCCCGAAGAATACAATCCTTATGAGACCAATACTTATGGGACAGGATTAATGATTCTTCATGCCTTAGAAAAGGGATGTACTTCCATAATTTTAGGAATCGGCGGCAGTGCTACTCACGACATGGGCAGTGGTATTTTTTCTGCTTTAGGGGGGCGAATTTTTGATCAAGAGGGCAACACTATACCGCCAAATGGAAGAAATTTAGAATTAATTAAAAGATTGAATAATAATGAATTATATATTAAAAATAAAAGCTGGGATTTAACCATAGCATGTGATGTTTCCAACCCTCTTTTAGGTGTTAACGGTGCCGCCCACACCTATGCCAAGCAAAAAGGAGCTCGTCCTGAAATGATCGAACGTTTAGAGGCAGGAAGTGCCCATTTTGCGAGAGTTATTGAGCAACATTTTGGCAGAACAATCACTGCATTAGCTGGAGGAGGTGCTGCCGGTGGAGTGGCTGCCGGTTTGTATGGCTTTTTTGGAGCACAACTTCAAAACGGTTTTGATCTTTTGGCGTCCCACACCCACTTACAAACTCAGATCGACGCGGCAGACCTGGTCATCACCGGCGAAGGGCGGTATGATCAGCAAAGTGATTTTGGAAAATTGCCCCAGCGGATTATCACATTAACCCAAAAAAAGCAAATCCCCACCTTTCTTTTTTGTGGCTCCATCGAAGCCAAAAATACACCACGACCCAGTCACTTGTTGGGAATTGAAAAAATTAAACCCGACACAATGCCTCTTGACGAAGCGATGAAAAATGCGGCATCCTTATTGGAAAAAAAAGTAAGTGATACCTTAACCCACTATAAAAACAATCCTTCCTGATGTATCTTCCACTCCTTTATATTGTACTCACCATCCTTTGGATCATCATTGGCAGCTCGTATATCAAATGGCATCCTTTTTTAGTGTTATTAATAGGAAGTTTTTTGTTGGCACTATTGGTGGGAACGCCCATCGTAAACACCTTCGAACAGATCGGAAGCGGATTTTATAAAATTGTAAAAAGTATTGGATTATTGATCTTATTTGGAACCATCATTGGTGCCGCATTAGAACAATCGAAAGGAACGCTCTCGCTAGCAGGTGGAATCCTGAAACACTTGAGTCGACTCCCCTTGCCCTATGCCATCAGCTGTATCGGCTATTTGGTTTCCATTCCTGTTTTTTGCGATGCCGCCTTTGTTATTTTATCCCAACTCAACAAAACATTGTCGAGACAAACCAAAACCCCATTGGTCGGCTTGGCGGTGGCACTATCCACCGGTCTTTTTGCGCCGCATGTACTGGTACCTCCTACGCCGGGCCCTTTGGCGGCCGCAGCAAATTTAAATTTAGACAACCTATTGCTGCTCATCGTCATTGGGGGAAGTATTGCCTTTATTTTGATTATGGTGGGAGGTGCCTATGGTAATTATTTATCTAAAAAAATGGAATATATTCCCGAAGGAGAATCGGAGACGCTCGACGATGGAACTGAAATTACAGCACTTCCTTCTTTTAAAAAAGCGTTACTCCCCATTGCGCTTCCCATACTTTTGATGTGTTTGGGGACAATCCTTCCCACTTCAGCCATGCCCCAAACGATGGTTCAAATGCTTAAGGCACTAACACAGCCTACAACGGCACTTTTTGTTGGGATGCTTTTTGCTTTGGGCTTAGATTTTAGAAAAAAAGGGTTTGTCCGTGCATCTTTTCAAGAGGGTGTAAAAAAAACTTTTCCCATTCTCCTGATTACCGGAATGGGGGGAGCTTTAGGAGCGATTATACAAACCCTTCCTTTGGTGGAATACGCAAAAGCACTGACACAAATGGAAGGCTTGGGCATACTGATTGCCTTTTTGATAGCGGCTCTTTTAAAAACGGCGCAGGGTTCGTCCACCGTAGCCATCATTACAACCTCATCCATCCTTTTCCCGCTATTACCGCTGCTTGGTTTGGACAGTGAAATGGGGAAAATATGGGCAATTATGGCTTTGGGCGTAGGCTCAATGACCGTATCCCACGCCAACGATTCCTACTTTTGGATCGTTTCGCAAATGAGCGGAATGGATGTAAAAACGGCCTATCGCACGCATACGTTTGGAACCTTTATTCAAGGGATGGTTGGGTTACTGGTGGTACTGATCGGATATACGCTGTGGCAACTCTTTTAAAAAGCAGTGTAAAGTAGCTCGAGTTTTACTTTTTTATCCTCGTTTTCCACACCGGTGTTCGAACCTATGAGCACCGTACCCAAGGGATTGAGAACTGCAGCAGCGGGATAATCAATAACATTAGCATCATCGATAAATCCTTTTTTAAGTGTGGCGTCACCAATATTGCCAGTGACCACTACCCCCAAATCCACATTCAACGAGTCTTTGCGCAAGATTTGCGAAATATGATTGGTGATACGGAATTTGTATCGATAGGGGCGATTGTTCTCGTCGCGTTCCAATATCCCACTAAAAATCCGTTTGGCCTGGGTGGATCCTGAAGCAACCGGAGTGGTAAGGTCGTTATTATAATCGATAACAGGATTACCCGAATTGTACTTATAAAGGTACAAACGAGGAGCAACTAAAGCGTCGTCGCTGGTTAGGGAATTCTGATCCAGATAAAACACCAAATTGGCTTCATTAATCAACCAAGATTGATTTCGTAAGTTGTTCAACAAAGTATTGTCATTGGAATTGGCTTCGGGAGTAAACAATCGTACTTTTCCGTGAAATTGCCCACTCTTGACAAACACTTTATCAGAAGGTTCCCCCAATTTAGAACTTGCAATACGTTCCAAAATTGCCGTGTCAAAAGCTTCATTTTTCAAATGGTTGACACGAATCCCATTCATACCTATTGAAAAGGTTGTCGGGATTTGATCGATGGTGTCATCGGTAATGTCGTCTTCTGTGCCTTGTTTGTTGTATTTATCATAAATATAATTGATCTTAATCGCTGCATTGCCGATGTCGAGCAACATATATAAATCATCTGAAAACCCATCGGCATGAACAATAATCCCTTTGAGATAGGCTTGGAAATTTCCTAAATTTGCCAACTCTGGCGCACCTTCCATATCAATCAGTCGCTCTTGGAAAAAAGTGCTGTTTAAAGGAATACGAAGCCGAGGGGTGAGTCGAGTTTCCACTTGGGTGGTTTCATCCACATCGGCTGTTTCTGGATCATCCTGAGCGTAATTGAAGCGCAATTCATCAAAACTCAAGCTGACATTACCGTCAAAAAGGGTTTCTCCACCAAAGCCTTCTGCCAAAAAATCTTGATTGGAATAATAGGCTTGAGCCGTTTCAAAATTCATGCTCGGATCCAAACTGTTTAGATAATAGTTGAGCTCCTGAACTTTTAAATTAAACGTTGCTTCTCGATTCCCATAAATAGAATCGATTTCGTATACTTTATTCTCATTGTCATAAGTCGCATTGTCATCGTCGTCGTGATCAAGTATTCCATCATTATCACTGTCCGAACTCAAGGGATTTAGACCCGCATTGGTTTCCACCAAGTCGGTCAATTCATCCCCATCCGAATTACTTTGCGGATCGTCTGGGTCGCTGTCCAAAATATCGATAACTCCATCGGCGTCACGGTCGTTGGTATTATTGAAAAAAGGGATTTCCAAATACACCTCCTGCACTTTTTCGTTTTCGGGTATTATTAAGATATTGTCATTGTCTTCATCTTCCTCCAAAGATTGGGAATAGACCCCAAAAATGGGACTGTCGGAAATACTCAGCTGTGTAGTAAAATCGGCTTCAGAATGACCAAAAACAGGATGATTGATGACGCCCAATTGAACTAAAGAAAGTCCATTGGTTTGGACTTTTTCCAAATGTTCTTGAAAGGTAAAAACAGGAATCAATTCTTGATTGGTTTTTATGGCAGAAACACCCAAAATTTCATCACCTACGACAATGAAATCTTTGTTGCACTGGACAACTGTAAAAAACAATACAAACAATATAAAAATGGGGAGGAACCGATACTTAAATAGCATGGACGATAGGGTTAACTAAGTTTATTCGTGTAAAAATCAATATAGGCATTGGGTTCTTTGATTTGCTCATAGGCTAAATAAGGTTTATTACTCTTGTCAATCAAAGATTTTAAATCTGCTGGGAAATCTTCCGTTGCAATGATTAGACCGTCCGAATGCTCAACGGTTAGTTTAGTTAAATGATGATAATCTGCTGTTTCTATTGTTTTTAAATGATCCTCTTCGACCTGATCAAAGGCCACTTTGTCTTTCATGTCGCTGGAGAGTACCCCTTCAAAATCTTGGGCGTAAATGGAACTCACTACTTGACTGTCTGCAAACAGGGGCTCGTCTTTATAAAACGTCTTGAGATAGAGCGGAAAAAGGGAGGTGAACCACCCGTGCAAATGGATGATGTCCGGAGACCAATTTAATTTTTTAACGGTTTCTACTACGCCTTTGGTAAAGAAGATCATTCGTTCATCATTATCCGAAAAAATCTTTCCATCCGCATCGTGCAACAAAGCACGACGCTTAAAATATTCATCGTTGTCAATAAAATAGACCTGCATTCTTTCTTTGGGAATAGAGGCCACTTTGATTACCAAAGGCACGTCCAAGTCATTGACAATCATATTCATTCCGGACAAACGGATGACTTCATGCAATTGGTGACGGCGTTCGTTAATCATGCCATACCGCGGCATAAAAATACGTGTCTGACCACCGTGATCGTTAATATTTTTTGGTATTTCAAATGAATTTATAGCTTGCTCAGTCTGGGGCAAATACGGAACAACCTCTGAAGAAATAATCAGTACATTCTTATCTTTCATAATTCTGTTTTTCCAAAGGGAAGTCTGCAAAAATACAAAATTTATGCTTAAATACTTAAAAACTGGCTACTTTAGCCCGTTAATCTTTTACTAAATGCAGGTATTCAAGACCCATAAAAAATTAAATGAGGCACTAAAAGGTTCGGGCATTTCGTTGGGAATGGTTCCTACCATGGGTGCCTTACATGAAGGGCACTTGGCATTAATCCGTCAAGCTTTGAAGGAAAATGATCGGGTGGTCGTGAGCATCTTTGTCAATCCAACGCAATTTAACGATGCCGAAGACCTTAAAAACTACCCGCGAAATCTTGACGATGATTTGGCGCAATTGGAGCCTTTAGGTGCCGCTCTCTATATATACACCCCCAAACCCCAAGACCTCTATGCTGAGGGGGTCGTTGCGCAGCCTCAACATTTGATGGGACTGGATTTGGTCATGGAAGGTGCTTTTCGCCAACATCATTTTGACGGAGTAGCCACTGTTGTGGAGAAACTCTTGCGTTCTGTAAATCCCGATCGCGCTTATTTTGGTGAAAAAGATTTTCAACAACTCCAAATTATCCGCTGTTTGGTGGAACAACAAAAGATCCCGGTGCAAATCATCGGTTGCCCCATCGTGCGGGCTGCCGACGGATTGGCACTGAGCTCGCGCAATTTGCTGCTCAACCCTGAACAAAAAAGCGCAGCTCCTTTTCTTTATCAAATTTTACAAGACGTCCAGCACCAATGGCCTCCTAAAAAGCTGTCCGATTTGACCAAATGGGTAGATCAACAGTTCAAAGAACAAGCCTTATTCTCTTTAGACTATTTTGTCATTGCCGAAGAGGAAAACTTACAATCCGCTCAAAGCCTTGAAAAAGGAAAAAAATACCGTTCGTTTATAGCCGCAAAATTAGGCGGGATTCGACTGATTGATAATATGGGATTACCAATAATATGAATACCTTTGTCGCATGTTAATCGAAGTTTTAAAATCTAAAATCCACCGCGTTCGAGTAACCGGTGCGGATTTAAATTATATTGGCAGTATCACTTTGGACAAAAATCTTATTGATGCCGCACAATTGTTGGTGGGCGAGAAGGTGCAAGTAGTCAATATTAACAATGGCGAACGACTCGAAACCTATGTCATTGAAGGCAAAGCAGGCAGTGGGGAAGTCACCCTAAACGGTCCGGCGGCTCGAAAAGTGCAAAAAGGAGACCTCATTATTATTATTGCCTATGCGCACATGGATTTGGAAGAAGCTCGCCAGTTTAAACCCAGCATGATTTTCCCCAACGAAATCACTAATCTTTTAGACTGATTTTGAAATTTCTGCGCGCTTCTTTAAAAATCATTCTCCCCTTGGGTATAGGGGTTTTATTTATTTTTTTAACCTTCAACACCACTACTCCCGAAGAACGGGAATTGATTTACGGCTATATCCGGAACGTGGATTTGCTGTTTGTTTTATTATCGCTTCTTTTTGGAATATTGAGTCATGTTTCCAGGGCCTATCGATGGAAATTTATGTTGGCCCACTTGGGCTATCGTCCTAAGTTTATCAACAGTGTTTTAGCCGTTTTGATTGCCTACATTGCTAATTTGGGCATTCCGCGTTCTGGAGAACTCCTGCGTGCCACCACCCTGAGCACCTATGAAGACATTCCTTTTGAAAAAGGCTTTGGAACCATCATTGCTGAACGCTTGGTCGATCTTGTCATTTTATTACTTTTTATTCTCATTGCCTTGGGTTTACAGTATGATTTAATTATGGGTGCGCTTGCTTTAGAAACAATTTCGTTGCCTAAAATCTTTCTTCTTGGAAGTGTTTTGATCTTACTGTTCATCGGGCTTCGATTGCTCTTTAAGAAATCTCAAAAACCTTGGGTGCTTAAAATCAAATCAAAAGTACAAGGCTTGATTGAAGGCATACTTTCCATAAAAAACATGCCTAAAAAAGGCGCCTTCATTGCCCATACCTTATTTATATGGATCATGTATCTGGCCATGTTCTATGTCATTAAGTGGACGGTTCCGGAAACCGCTGTGTTGGGCTTGGGTGCCATCCTTCCGGCGTTTGTCATCGGTGGCTTGACCATTTCAGCCACCAATGGAGGCATTGGAATTTATCCTTTTTCAGTGGCGTTGATGTTGTCCGCTTTTGACATTTCCAACGAGTCGGGCTTGGCCTTTGGGTGGATTATGTGGACGTCGCAAACAGCGATGATTATTCTTTTTGGAGGGCTTGCTTTTTTTGTACTACCTTTAGTAAATCAAAAAAAATAATCGAGTTTCTTCTCTTATGTCTAAAATAAAAAAAGGGTTTTTTTGTCAAAATTGCGGCACCCAACACCCCCAATGGCAAGGGCAATGCAAGGCTTGTAAGGAGTGGAATACGTTGGTGGAGGAAGTCATTGAAAAAACCCCTGCAAAAGCATGGGAGGAGCAAGCCACTGCCACGCTCAATCAACCTCTCCCCTTGGATGAAATTGCCGCACAACAATTGCCGAGAATCAATACTTTTGACGCTGAACTAAACCGTGTTTTGGGTGGAGGAATTGTCCCTGGATCGGTCATCTTATTGGGCGGTGAGCCCGGAATTGGAAAATCCACGCTTTTGCTACAGCTTTCCCTGCAGCTTCGAAAAAAAGTCCTTTATGTTTCTGGCGAAGAAAGTCAGCATCAAATCAAGTTGCGTGCCGATCGTATGGATCAGGAGTCCCATCAGTGTGTGGTTTTGAGTGAAACAGAAAGTCCTCGTATTTTTCAGCATTGTAAAAAGGTTCAGCCTCAATTGCTTATCATTGATTCCATTCAAACCCTTCACAGTCCGTTGATCGACAGTAGTGCAGGCAGTGTCTCACAAATTCGCCATTGCGCTTCAGAATTTATTCAATTTGCAAAAGCTACCAATACCCCCGTCATTTTAGTCGGTCATATCACTAAAGAAGGGCAAATTGCCGGGCCCAAAATTTTAGAGCACATGGTCGATACCGTGTTGCAATTTGAAGGGGATCGCAATCATTTATACCGCATCGTTCGGGCACAAAAAAACCGTTTTGGAGCCACCTCTGAAATTGGCATCTACGAAATGGTTGCCAAAGGATTGCGGGCAGTGAGCAACCCCAGTGAGGTATTGATTTCCGAAAAAGAGGAAGCCTCAAGTGGTCATGCCATTGCCGCTACCATAGAGGGGATTCGCCCATTATTGGTAGAGATTCAAGCGCTGGTCAGTACGGCGGTCTATGGCACGCCTCAACGCAGCAGTACGGGTTTCAACAGCAAACGTTTAAATATGCTCTTGGCGGTGTTGGAAAAACGTGCTGGATTTGCTTTGGGTGCCAAAGATGTGTTCATCAATATTACGGGAGGAATCAGCCTTGAAGACCCCGCCATTGACTTGGCCGTAGTGGCGGCTTTACTTTCCAGCCATAACGACCTCCCCATTGGCCACCAGATTTGTTTTGCGGCTGAAATTGGTCTTTCGGGCGAAATTCGTCCCGTAGCCAAGGTGGAACAGCGTATACAAGAAGCTGCAAAATTGGGTTTTGAGGATATTATTGTTTCCAAATTTTCTAAATTCACAACACCACCGAGCTCCATTCGTGTCCATTCTTTTTCAAAAATTGAATCAGTGATTGAATTTCTTTTCGGATAATTTTTTTTTCGAAAAATGATATTATCTTCGATTAACTAAATCAACATTCATGAACAAAATTGTAAAACAGTTTATCGCAGAAGTCAATGCGAGAAACCAAAATGAACCTGAGTTTATGCAAGCAGTGACCGAAGTTGCAGAAACCGTGATTCCCTACATCGTGCAGCACGACATTTACTACGGTCAAAACATTCTCTTGCGAATGGCCGAACCCGAAAGAGTGGTCTCTTTTCGAGTGGCTTGGATTGATGATCAATCCGAAATTCAGGTCAATCGAGGATACCGTATTGAGATGAACTCGGCCATCGGTCCCTACAAAGGAGGGCTGCGATTTCATCCCAGTGTTAACCTCAGTGTATTAAAATTTTTAGCCTTCGAACAAGTTTTTAAAAATAGTTTGACCACCCTCCCCATGGGTGGTGGAAAAGGCGGGTCGGATTTCAATCCCAAAGGAAAGTCGGACAACGAAGTCATGCGTTTTTGCCAAAGTTTTATGACAGAATTATTCCGCCATATTGGTCCTAACAGAGATATTCCTGCGGGAGATATTGGCGTGGGCAGCAGAGAAATTGGGTATCTCTTTGGGCAATACAAAAGACTAAAAAATGAGTTTACTGGGGTATTGACCGGTAAAGGGGTTTCTTGGGGAGGCTCGCTGATCCGTCCGGAGGCAACCGGCTATGGTGTAGTCTATTTCACTCAAAATATGTTGCAAAACAAAGGAGCTAGTTTGGAAGGTAAAAACGTAGTGATCTCAGGCTCAGGAAATGTTGCGCAATTTGCTGCTGAAAAGTGTATCCAATTGGGGGGGAAAGTACTCACCCTTTCCGATTCCTCTGGCTTTATCTATGATCCGGACGGGATTAATACGGAAAAGTTAGCCCATGTGATGGAACTTAAAAATGTAAAAAGAGCGCGTATCAGTGCCTATGTGGACAAATATCCCAAAGCTGAATTTCATGCTGGAAAAACTCCATGGCATACCCCTTGCCACATTGCATTGCCCTGTGCTACCCAAAACGAGCTGAACGAAAAAGATGCTGCCGCTTTGGTCAAAAATGGTTGTATTTGTGTGGGAGAAGGTGCCAATATGCCCTCCACACCCGAGGCCATTCACACTTTTGCCAAACAGGGCGTACTGTTTGCTCCCGGAAAAGCTTCCAATGCCGGAGGCGTGGCAGTTTCTGGCCTTGAAATGGCACAAAACTCTTTGCGCTACAGTTGGTCGCGTGCAGAGGTAGATGAACGTTTAAAAAACATCATGGGAGATATTCATAAATCCTGTTTGACCTACGGTACCGAAGGAGATCATGTCAACTATGTGAAAGGGGCCAATATTGCAGGATTTGTGAAGGTTGCTGATGCGATGTTGGCGCAAGGGGTAGTTTAAAGATGTCCGTAATTCAAAATGTAATCGTTTTAGGCACCCTTAAATATGGAGATAGCAGCCTTATCGCTCATTGTTATTCCGCAGAGTATGGACTTCAATCCTATATGCTAAAAGGGGTTTTGGGAAAACGAACCAAAACGGGACTTCAAAAATCCATGTTTCAACCCCTCAGTATACTCGAAATTGTTGCCACCAAAGTAGCCTCCGACCGTTTGGGTTACATAAAAGAAGTACAAGTAGAATCACATTATCAGACCATTCCTTTTGATATGCGGAAAAAAGGAATGGTCTTTTTTTTATCTGAAACTTTACATCAAGTTTTACGAGAAGAAGAAGGTGCCCATCCGGAATTGTTTGCTTATTTAAAAAAAGCATTGATTTGGTTGGATCAAAATGATGCTATTGGGCTATTCACTGTTAAAATCATGCTTGATTTAACTCATTTCTTGGGACTTTCTCCCCGAATTAATAATCCTGATGACCCTTATTTTGATCTGGAAAACGGATATTCAACCCCGCTTATCCCTTATGGAAAACATATCGGAGAAGCGTTAAATATCCACTGGAAAACTCTTTTAGGTACGGATTTTGATGGAATCGCTAAAATTTATACCAGTCAAGCTGAAAAATCGATACTTTTGGATCACGCATTAGATTATTACAGTTTCCATTTACAACAGTTCAAAACACCAAAATCAAGAGTCATTTTAAATGAAGTGTTTAAACCCGTATAAAATTATTTTCGTGTTTTTGATGGCTTGGGGAACCAGCTTGGGACAGTACATACA
Organism: Flavobacteriaceae bacterium; assembly: GCA_018699935.1. Classification (GTDB taxonomy): domain Bacteria; phylum Bacteroidota; class Bacteroidia; order Flavobacteriales; family Flavobacteriaceae; genus MS024-2A. The sequence continues at coordinate 48,769 of JABISF010000036.1, forward strand.
AGTGGTGGATGAAAACACAGGGTTTCCCCTACAAGAGGCTGCCGTTTATACTAAAAATCTTGAAAAAAGCCGACTAACGGATAGTGAAGGGAAGGTTCCTACAACTTTTTTTCTGGTAAATGATGACCTGATTGTTCAACTTAACGGTTATGAAGAAAAAGCGTTTAAGTTAACACCAAATATTTTTGAAAATGGGATTCAGATTACCTTGGCAGAAAGGGAAGAACGCTTGGAAGAGATCATCCTCTCAGTGGCAAGAAGAGTCTCTACCCGTAAGCAAATTGCGGAAAAAGTGGGCCTTTTGGAAAGCGCATCCATTGCATTTAGTAGCCCTTCCAATGGAGCCGACTTGGTGGGACTGATTCCGGGTGTTCGAATTCAAAAATCGCAAGGTGGCGGAGGCAGCCCTATTTTAAGGGGTTTTGAAGCCAACCGCCTGCTATTGGTGGTGGATGGGGTTCGGATGAACAATGCCATCTATCGCAGTGGGCATTTGCAAAATGCCATTACCGTAGATCCACACAATATTGACCGCTTGGAAGTCGTGTTCGGTTCTTCCTCCGTAGGTTATGGCTCCGATGCTTTGGGTGGGGTAATTCATTATTATACACGAACCCCCAGAATTAATAGCGATAAAAAAATAGTAACTCGAGTAAACAGTGATTTTGAATCGGCTTCCCTAACAAGTATCAACAACATCTCTACAGAATTGAGTTTTAAGAACTGGGCCAGTCTCACCAGCATCAGTGCCTCCCATTATGGAGATATAAGAATGGGTAAAAACCGAACCCATGGATATACAGAATGGGGTCTTAACCCTTTTTATTCGGACAATACAAATACTTACTACAATCCTGAACCCATGATTAATGACAAGCCGTGGATTCAAAAAAATACGGGCTACGAGCAATTGGATCTTTTTCAAAAATTCGTTGTTCAATTGCCGCAACAACAGCAACTTTTACTTAATTTTCAATATTCCAACTCCTCCAATATTTCTCGCTATGACAAATTGGTCGAACTAAAAAACAACCGGCTCCGTTATGCAGAATGGTATTACGGTCCTCAAAAAAGAATCTTTTTTTCCCCCCAATGGAAGTTTTATCCCGAGAAAAAATACATGAAAAAGGGAAGCTTAATTTTTGCCTTCCAAGATGTGTATGAATCCCGAATTGATAGAGCCTTTAAAGAATTGACGCGCAACCATCAGCGAGAAAATGTTAAGGTTTATAGTTTAAATGCAGATTTTGAATTTGAAATGCCTGAAAATCATTCTTTTATATATGGAACCGAGGCAACTTACAACAGGATTCGATCGTATGCCTTTAAAAGTGATCTAATTACCAGTGGCAATAATATTATAGGCTTGACGCCCAGTTTGAGTATCCCTACGCGTTATCCCAGCAGGGGGAGTTCCTATGCCAGTAGTGCCGTTTATTTCAACTGGGTTTGGGATATCAATCCCAAAATCACCCTGAATGCAGGAACGCGTTTTACGCTGACCCAACTTGAAGCACGATGGAAAGAAACCGCCAATATTAATGCCCTCATTTCGGAAGTTAATTTTAATGCAAAAGCACTAACGGGCACTGTGGCAATGACCTATCGTCCCAACGAAAAATTCCAATGGAACGTCATTCTTTCCGACGGTTTTCGCAATCCAAATATAGATGATGTTGGAAAGATTAGGGAAAGCAAAGGGCAATTGGTTGTGCCCAATCCCAACCTTTTCCCCGAATACGCCTATAATTTTGAACTTGGGCTCACCAAATATTTTAAAAACTCTGAAAATTATATCGCCCTACGGTCTTTTTCCACGCTCGTTTCCAGACATATCGGGCGTAATGAATACCAAATTTTTGCAGACATCACCACAGAGGATCTTTTTACCATTTTGTATAATGGAGAAGAAGTAAACACCTACGCCAATGACAATTTGGGGAATCGTTATCTGTTTGGAGGTTCTGTGGATAGTAATTTTGTTTTGGCACGCCATTTGAATTTTATAGGTAGTCTTACCATGATTAATGCAGCTAAGGAACCACTTTATGGTCCGCTACCTTCTATTTCACCCACTTTGGGAGCACTCATGTTACAATACGACAATGCGCCATGGAAAGTTCAATTAGATCTACAATTTAGTGGATCAAAAAATCCCAAGGATTATAGTCTAGGAGGAGAGGACGGTTTGGAAGAAACGCCCATTTTATCCTCTGATGGAAATTCAATCCTCTATGCTGGCAGCCCTGCATGGAACATCCTTTCTTTACAATCGCAATATGTTTTTAGTGATCAAATCCGACTGAGTTTTGCTATCGACAACCTACTGGACAAGCACTATCGAACATTTGCCTCCGGTATTTCTTCTCCGGGGAGAAATTTTAAAATCGGTTTACAGGTGGGGTTCTAAACTTTAAAAATCCATTTCAAAAAGCATCTCCATCATTTTTGCTCTTCCATTTTCCTTGAAAATGGTTACTTTCGCACATTAAAGTTGACAACACCTATTTTACCTATAAAAACAACTATTAAAATTTTAAATTTGAGCGCAAACTAATTTCGATAAGTTTTCGACATTAAATAACTTGTTTTCAGGTAAATACATAAATTTAAACCTGTGAAATTTAAAGAATACAAAAGGCTATCACTTCCTGAAATTGCTGCTGAGGTACAAAAAACTTGGGAGCACAATAAAACCTTTGAAAAAAGCATGGCTTTTCGGGAAGGAAAACCCTCTTTTGTTTTTTATGAAGGGCCCCCTTCTGCCAACGGAATGCCCGGTATTCACCACGTTATGGCAAGAGCGATCAAAGATATTTTTTGTCGCTACAAAACCCAAAAAGGATTTCAAGTCAAACGCAAAGCCGGCTGGGATACGCATGGTTTGCCCGTAGAACTGGGTGTTGAAAAAGAATTAAACATCACCAAAAACGACATTGGCGAAAGCATCACTATAAAAGACTATAACGAAGCCTGTAAAAATGCTGTGATGCGATATACCGATGTATGGAATGAACTAACACAGCGTATTGGCTATTGGGTAGATATGGAGGACCCTTATGTGACCTATACGCCGAAATATATTGAATCTGTATGGTGGTTGCTCAAACAAATTTTTGATAAAGGGCTTTTGTATAAGGGCTATACCATACAACCCTATTCACCCATGGCAGGAACGGGTTTAAGTTCACATGAATTAAATCAGCCGGGCACCTATCAAGACACCACCGACACCACTGTTACCGCCCAGTTTAAAACCCTTAAGGAATCGCTCCCAACTGCCTTGCAAGACCCGCTCCCCCTCTATATTTTGGCATGGACAACCACGCCTTGGACGTTGCCTTCCAATACCGCTTTAACCGTGGGTAAATCGATTGATTATGTGGTGATCCGCACTTTTAATCAATACACCCATCAACCCATTCGAGTGCTGCTCGCCAAAGATTTGGTGCAAAAACAATTTGGGAAAACCTATATTGCCTCCGAAGATTTAGACGCCTATCAGGCGGGAGATAAAAAAATTCCTTACCGCATCGAACAGCAACTCAAAGGCGCTGCACTGTTGGAGATCCGATACGAACCCATTTGGAAGGAAGCACCGCTCCCTTTGGAACATCCCGAAAACGCTTTTCGGGTGATTGCCGGAGATTTTGTTACCACTGAAGACGGAACGGGAATCGTACACACTGCGCCCACTTTTGGCGCAGACGATGCCCGAGTGGCCAAAACCGCAGTTCCTGAAGTCCCGCCCTTGTTGGTTTTGGATGAGCTTGGCAACCGGGTTCCTTTGGTTGATCTGCAAGGACGTTTGAGAAAAGAAGTGGGCCGTTTGGGAGGAAAATACGTCAAAAACGACTATTATCCAGAAGGCACTGCACCCGATCGTTCTGTAGATGTCGAAATTGCCATCCAGCTGAAAGAAGAAAACCGCGCCTTTAAGGTGGAAAAATATGTGCATTCCTATCCCAATTGCTGGCGTACGGATAAGCCTATTCTGTATTATCCCTTAGATTCTTGGTTTATTAAGGTGACTGATGTTCGCGATCGCATGTCCGAACTTAACAACTCCATCAATTGGAAACCCAAGTCAACCGGTGAAGGGCGTTTTGGAAATTGGCTTTCCAATGCCAACGATTGGAATCTATCACGCTCCCGATTTTGGGGAATCCCACTTCCCATTTGGCGAACCGAAGACGGTCAGGAAACAAAAATCATAGGTTCTATGGCAGCATTGATGGAAGCCATTGAAACTTCCGTCACAAAAGGATTTATGAAGTCAAATCCTTTTCAAGATTTTAAAGTAGGCGATTGGTCTGACTCCAATTACAACCAAATTGACCTCCATAAAAATATTGTAGATGCCATTGTCCTATGCAGCGACAAGGGGCTTCCGATGAGCCGTGAAACGGATTTGATTGACGTTTGGTTTGATTCCGGAGCCATGCCCTATGCCCAATGGCACTATCCATTTGAAAACAAAGAAAAAATCGATCAAGGAGAAACCTTCCCCGCCGATTATATCGCCGAAGGAGTGGATCAAACCCGAGGATGGTTTTATACTTTACACGCCATTGGAACGCTGGTGTTTGATAGCGTTGCGTATAAAAATGTGGTTTCCAATGGTTTGGTCTTAGACAAAAACGGGCAAAAAATGTCCAAACGTTTGGGGAATGCCGTTGACCCATTCACCACCTTGGATCAGTACGGTCCGGATGCCACACGTTGGTATATGATTTCCAATGCCAATCCTTGGGACAACTTGAAATTTGATAGTGAAGGAATCGCCGAGGTACAGCGCAAGTTTTTTGGTACTTGGTACAATACCTATTCTTTTTTTAGTCTATACGCCAATATCGATGGATTTGTCAATCAAGAAGCACCCATACCTATGGCGGAACGTCAGGAGTTGGATCGATGGATACTTTCGGAATTAAACAGTTTAATTTTATCAGTTGATCAAGCTTTCGAGGACTATGAGCCCACCAAAGCGGCACGAAACATAGCCGATTTTGTGCAAGAAAAATTGAGCAACTGGTATGTTCGCCTGTGTAGAAGACGCTTTTGGAAAGGCTCTTATGAAAAAGATAAAATTGCAGCTTATCAAACGCTGTACGAATGTCTTTTGACCCTCACCCAATTGGCAGCACCCATTGCACCTTTCTATGCAGATCGGATGTATGTTGATTTAACCGCCATGGATGCACATGCTCCAGATTCGGTGCATTTGACGGACTTCCCCGTGTACCAACCGGAGTTGATCGATCAAGAATTACAGCATCAAATCAATACGGCTCGCACCCTTACATCTTTGGCCCTTTCGCTGCGCAAAAAAGAGCAAATAAAAGTACGGCAGCCACTGCAAAAGTTGATAATCCCCGTAAAAAATGAAATCGAAAAACAACGGGTTGCCAAAATCCAAGATCAATTGCTTTCGGAAGTCAACGTAAAAAGTATTGAATTGTTGGACGATGCCAGTACTTTGTTGGTGAAGGAAATCAAACCCAATTTTAAAAATTTAGGACCCAAATACGGAAAGGATGTTAAGGCCGTAGTCCAATGTATTCAAGCGCTGACAGCAACACAGATAGCCACTTTGGAAGAAAATAAATCCTTGGAAGTGGTAATCAATGAAAAAAATATTAATTTAGGAGCCGATGATGTAGAGGTCTTTTTTAAAGATATTGAAGGTTGGCAAGTCGCCCAAGGAGGAGGAATGACCGTAGCTTTGGACATTTCCCTTACCCCCCAACTCAAAGAAGAAGGATTGGCGCGCGAATTGGTCAACCGTATTCAGAACTTTAGAAAGGATCAAGGACTCGAAGTAACTGATAAAATTGAGATTCATTTGCAGTATGATGCGGTGCTATTTCCTGCAGTAAATGCCAATAAATCGTATATTTTATCCGAAACATTGGCGCAAGACATTCACTTTGAGGAGCAACTCTCCGAAGGGAATGAAACTGCATTTGACAATATTAATACCGTGATTCAAATCAAAAAAATAGGATGATGAATACAGAAACAAAAACACGTTATTCAGATGCGGAATTGGAAGAATTCCGAGTTTTGATCAAAGAAAAAATTGAAAAAGCCAAAGCTGATTTAGAGCTCTTAAGAAGCGCCTACATGAACGATGGGAACAACGGAACGGAAGATACCGCCCCAACGTTTAAGGCCTTTGAAGAAGGTTCAGAAACCATGTCTAAAGAAGCCAACACCCAATTGGCCTTGCGACAAGAAAAGTTTATCCGCGACCTTAAAAATGCTTTGGGACGAATTAAAAACAATACCTATGGCGTTTGTCGAGTCACCGGAAAACTAATCAATAAAAAAAGGCTTTTTCTTGTTCCTCATGCCACCTTGAGCATCGAAGCCAAAAACATGCAGAAATAAAAAAAGTCCTACCCCTTCTGGTCTTTCTCTTTTTTCATTGCCTTGTTTTTAGTCAACAACTGAAGCAACAACAATGGGAGGCATCTGCTTTTACCAAGATTATCATCCATGCGCCTTGGGTGACCACTTTTCACCTCGAAGGATCCGCTGAGTCCGATTCTATTGTACTTTCCTATCGAGGGAGTGGTGAATATCAAAATCGCGTACTTCTAAAAACTGTGCCCCATCAAAAAACCTTATTCCTTTCAGAAATGATCTCTCCCCTGGCGATTTCCCATAACGATAAACTCGGAGCGCACAAGGTGATTGCGACTTCTCTACGAATAAAAATTCCTTCCCAGCTGCCCATTCAAATTGAATTGGAAGAAGCAGAGACCTCTGTTTTCGGAACTTTGGAAGCTCTTGAAATGGTACAAAACAAAGGGAAATGTACCCTCCATGGAAAGGTTGCAGGAACTCTTCAAACAGCTGGAGCCAATGTTGCGGTTCTATTAGCTGACCTTCCCATCTTAGCCAAAAGTTTAAGTGGAGATATCGCTATCACCAAGCCCTCCACGTCAGCAATGCTTCAAATTTCAACGATCTCCGGCAATATCCATCAACCCTAAATTTTTAATTTCTATTTTTGCCTCAATAAAAAAATAAAATTCTGAAAAAGCAGCTTCCCCACTTAACGCATCTTTGGGCCTTTCTGATCATCTTGGGCATACTCTTTTTGGATCAAGGTTTAAAAATCTATATCAAACTCAATTATCCCTTAAGCTCTTATGGTGCCCCAGCCATCGTTGATTGGGGGTTTTTTAAATTGCTTTTTGTAGAAAATAAAGGCATGGCCATGGGGACCAAGCTGAATGATTTTCTTCCCTTTTTCACCGAAAAATCAGCCAAACTTTTTTTAACGGTCTTTCGCTTGTTTGCGATCCTAGGTATTGGTTACTGGCTTTGGGACAATATTCGTAAAAAAACGCACCTTCTGCTTCATTGGGCATTAGCCTTGATTTTTGCCGGAGCTTTGGGGAATATTTTGGACTCTGTTTTTTACGGACGCCTCTTTTCACACAGCTATGGACAAGTGGCAACCTTTCTACCCCCAGGGGGTGGCTATGCTCCATTATTTTATGGTCATGTGGTCGATATGCTCCAATTTCCATTGGTGGAGTGGACTTGGCCGAAGTGGATGCCTTGGGTGGGCGGAGAAAATTATTTGTTTTTTCAGTATGTCTTTAATGTTGCAGATACCGCCATCAGTACCGGAGTGGGGATTTTAATCGTTTTTAATAAAAAGATTTTTAAACCTCAGGTGAAAAAAGATAAGACCGCAGCGGAGTAACGCAGGCGGTGAGTGGAATATCAAAAGCATCGACATCTGCGATGCGCTCCACGGGTTCAAAAAAAGACAATCCCACTTTGATGACTTGAGGCGAACAAGCCGCTAAAAAGCGATCGTAAAATCCTTTTCCATAACCCACCCTATTTCCTTGCGTATCAAAAACCAATAGCGGAACAAATACCACTTCGATCTTCTCCGGAGGAATCAAAATACCGGAGAGCGGCTCCGGCACGCCCCATGCATTGAGTTTGATTTTGGTTGCATCTTGAAGGAGAATGTGTTCCAAATTACCCTCGGGCAGGATTTTCGGCACTACTATACTTTTGTCGCGCCCTTGCAAAAGTGTCAGCAAAGGATTGGTCACTACTTCGTTTTTTTGCGTGATGGAAAGAAATAAATGAAATATTTCTTTTTCCCACATCGGAAGTTCCAAACAACGATTGGCTATGGCCAAACTGGCTGTGTCTACTTCCTCTATACTGAGGGCTAGACGTTTTTCCAGATACTGTCGCCTGAGAAAGGATTTTGTGTGTTCCACAGAAAGGGTTATTTACGTTCGCAAATATCGCAATATTCTATGGAAGCAACCGCGCTTGGAATGAAATCGAAATGAAGTCTTCTACTTACATTTTAAATCCAAACAGAATTCAATACCTTCGTTTAATGATTCCAGAGCAGGTCGCTTTACAGTTAAAAGGTCTTCCCGAAGAACCCGGCGTTTATCAATACTATGATAAACAGGACAAAATCATCTATGTAGGGAAGGCAAAAAACTTAAAAAAAAGAGTCGCTTCCTATTTTACCAAAACCCACGACAACAGAAAAACGGCGGTTTTAGTAAAAAAAATTGAACGTATCGAACACATCGTTGTCACCTCCGAGATGGATGCCCTCCTTTTGGAAAACAACCTGATTAAAAAATACAGGCCCCGCTATAATGTCCTGCTGAAAGATGATAAAACCTACCCCTGGTTGTGCATCAAAAAAGAAGATTTTCCGCGTATTTTCTCCACCCGAAGGGTCATCAAAGACGGGTCGGAATACTACGGCCCTTATACCCATAAAAAGACCATCTATACCTTATTGGATTTGATCAAAGGCTTATATCCCATTCGCTCTTGTACCTATGACCTAAGCCCTGAAAAAATTGCATCCAAAAAATACAAGCTCTGTTTGGAATATCACTTGGGAAACTGCCTAGGCCCATGCGAATCAAAAATGACCGCTGAAGATTATGCGGAAAATATTGCTGCGGTTCGAAACATCATTAAAGGAGATTTTAAAAGTGCTTTGATCGATTTAACAAAGCAGATGATGCAGTATGCGGATGAATTGGCTTTCGAAAAGGCACAAAAAATCAAAGAAAAAATTGAAAGCCTAGAAAACTATCAATCCAAATCGACCATTGTTAATCCAAAAATCAACAATGTGGATGTTTTTTCCATCATCAGTGATGAAAGTTATGGTTACATCAATTATTTACAGGTAGCGCACGGGGCTATTGTTCGTTCGCATACCTTGGAAATCAAAAAAAAATTGGAAGAGACCGATGCAGAATTGTTACAATTGGGAATCATCGAAATTCGGCAATTGTTTTACAGTAGTGCTACGATTGTTTTTTCTTCTGAAAAAATCACCTTGGGGGAATCCATAAAAGTTGTTTTACCCCAACAAGGGGACAAACGAAAACTCCTTGACCTTTCGTTGCGAAATGCGAAATTTTTTAGGATGGATCGGTTTAAACAGATGAAGATTGTGGATCCCGACCGTCATGTCAAACGCATCATGAGCCAGATGAAGGCCGACTTACGTTTGTCTGCCGAACCCTATCATATCGAGTGTTTTGACAACTCCAACATTCAGGGCAGCAATCCGGTTGCCGCATGTGTAGTGTTTAAAAGTGGAAAACCCAGTAAAAAAGAGTATCGGCATTACAACATCAAAACCGTTGTTGGTCCCGACGACTTTGCTTCCATGGAGGAAGTCGTATTCCGACGTTATAAACGATTGAAGGAAGAGGACGCACCACTGCCCCAATTAATTGTCATCGACGGAGGAAAAGGGCAGCTTTCTTCTGCTGTAAAAAGTCTTGATCTCTTGGGTTTAAGAGGGCAAATCGCCATCGTAGGCATCGCCAAACGCTTGGAAGAAATCTACTTTCCCGAGGACCCTATTCCACTGTATTTGGATAAAAAATCTGAAAGTCTAAAAATCATTCAGCGGGCAAGAGACGAAGCCCACCGTTTTGGAATTACTTTTCATCGTCAAAAAAGAAGCAATCAAAGTTTGCATTCCCAACTGGATCAAATTGAAGGCATTGGTCCCACCACCCGTGCTGCCCTATTACAACAATTTAAATCCTTTAAAAGAGTTCAAACCGCTAGTGAACAAGATCTGGTATCCTTGTTGGGTGCAAAAAGAGGGAAGAAAATTTTCGCTGCCATAAAAGTAGCAACTTCCTAAATTTCGGAAGGCTAACGATCAAAAAATAACGCCCCCTTAACAATTTGTGGAATGGTTTTAGCGTTATTCCCATGAGCAATTTCTATTTTTGAATATGAAAAATATTTTTCTACTCATCCTCGCATTATGGATGTTCAGCGGTTTTCAACAATTACCGGAAACCACTTCCTCCTATCCTATTCCCCCTTTTAAGGAGGGCGAATGGTTTCAATTACGCATCCATTACGGGCTCATTAATGCGGGTTATGCAACGCTTTCCCTAGAAAAAGACAGCCTTGAAAACAAAGCCGTTTTCCACGCCAAAGGTTTTGGTGAAACTACCGGGATTTCGAGTTTTTTCTTTAAAGTGGAAGATTATTATGAAAGTTATTTTGACGAAAAAAGTGGTCTCCCCTATAAGTTTATCCGAAATATTGATGAAGGAGGATATACCAAGAATGTGGAAATCAACTTTGACCATGAAAAAAGGATCGCTCATGTGAATGACAAAAAGAAGAACACCCAAAAAAAGTTTGTCTTTGAAAAAGACGTACAAGATTTGATTTCTTGTTTTTACTATTTGCGAAACTTTTATCCCGAAGAGGAAATTCTTGTCAATGAAAGTTTTAGTTTAAATATGTTTTTCGACAATGAAAATTATATATTTAAACTAAAGTACCTCGGCAAAGAAAACGTGAGCACAAAATTTGGCGAAGTGCGTTGTATCAAATTTCGCCCGCTCGTTCAGTCGGGGCGTGTGTTTAAGGAACAAGAGAGTTTAACGTTGTGGATTTCGGACGACAAAAATAAAATCCCTGTTCGTCTTCAAGCCGATATTTTGGTGGGATCCATCAAGGCCGATTTGGAAAATTTCAAAAATTTAAAACATCCCTTTGAAATCCAGGTTCGTTGAAGGGTTGCTGTGAATTGTAAATAAAAACCTCGCATCCGTTGTATTAAATTCTTAAGCTTCTTAACTTTGATTCCCAAAAGCACTTTCGTGAAACAAACTATATTCTTGCTAAGCCTGCTCCTTCTTTGGCGTTGTGGGGATTCCCCCGTGTCCGAACAAATGGAAGAGAAAACGCCCGAGGTGGTGATTCCAGAAACAAAATTTGGCCTCGATTTAGATCGCTTTTCAATCGTGGAACGCAAAATCAAAAGCGGGGATACCTTCGGAAAAATTTTGGAAGGCTTGAATATAGATTACCCCCAGGTATATAATATTTTGGAGGCTTTAAAGGGGACAGAGGTCAGTGTACGAAAACTCACTTTGGGGAAACCCTACAGTGTTTTTTATACCAAAGACAGCCTTCAACGCCCGGAGTATTTTGTATACCATCCCAGTATTGCCAGTTATACCCTCATTCACCTCCAAGACAGCCTCTACGGAGCAAAAATCAGTAAGCCCGTTCAAATCCGAGAATTATCTGCCTCGGGAGTGATTGAAAGCTCACTCTACGAAACACTTCAAAACAGCAATATCAATGAGGACATGACTTATTCCTTGTCCGAAATTTATGCTTGGACGATAGATTTTTTCCGTTTGCAAAAAGGCGATCGTTTCAAGGTAATTTATACCGAAAAATTTGTGGACGATAGTATTTCTATTGGCATTGACCGAATCAAAGCGGCCTACTTTGAACACAAAGGCGAACCGCTCTATGCCTTTGAATTTGAATCTGATCCTGAAAAAGGGATTATTGATTATTTCGACCAAAATGCAAAAAATCTAAGACGTGCCTTTTTGCAAGGCCCTTTAAAATTTAATCGCATTTCTTCGCGTTATAATTTAAAAAGAAGAATTGCCTATTACGGCAACCGCATCCGACCCCACAAAGGAACTGATTTTGCCGCCTCTGTAGGAACCCCCATTTTGGCAACCGCCAGTGGAAATGTGGTCAAATCCGCCTATACCAAAGGCAACGGGAATTATGTTACTATAAAACACAACAATACCTATTCTACCCAATACCTCCATATGAAAAAACGAAAAGTTCGTGTGGGAGAATATGTAAAACAAGGCGATGTCATCGGTTGGGTAGGGATGACCGGGAATACCTCTGGACCACATGTGTGTTATCGTTTTTGGAAAAATGGACAACAAGTGGATCCCTTCAAACAAAAGTTACCCGACGCAAAACCCATTTCTTCCGAATTAAAATCTAAATTTGCCGTCAAAATGGAACCCTATAAAGAACAGCTTGACTGCATTGGTTTTGAAGAATCAACGCCGGTACAAATGGCTGATTTTCAACAAAACAATAAAAATGGCAAAAACACTTCCCAATCATAATCCTCTCCATTTAAAAAGCTGGAAAGCCCTTCAACAACACCAACAAGAACTTGCTCAAACCACCATCGCCGATCACTTCCTTCAAGAACCCGATCGTATAGAATACAGTGTCTTGGAATGGGAAGATTTTTATGTGGATGTGTCCAAAAATAGGATCAATAAACGCACCCTAGAACTTTTACTGCAATTGGCCAATGAGTCTGGACTAGAACAAGCCATCCAAGCACAATTTAACGGTGTTGCAATCAATGAAACTGAAAATAGAGCCGTATTACATACGGCCTTACGACAAGTGGACTCCCAACCTGTTTTGGTTTCCGGTAAAAACATACTCCCCGAAATTGCATCCACCAAAGAAAAAATGTATCAGTTCTGTGAGCAGATCATATCTGGACAATGGAAAGGCTATACAGGAAAAGCCATTACGCATGTGGTGAATATCGGTATTGGAGGTTCCGATCTAGGACCCGCCATGGTATACGAGGCCTTGGCCTTCTACAAAAATCATTTGGACGTTCGATTTGTGTCCAATGTGGATGGGGATCACTACCGGGAAAAAATCAAAGATTTAAATCCTGAAACCACCCTTTTTGTAGTGGTTTCAAAAACCTTTACCACCCAAGAAACGCTTTCCAACGCCAACAGTATCCGCGCTTGGTTTTTGGAGCAAGCACCAGAATCTGCCGTAAAGAATCATTTTGCTGCCGTCTCTACTAACTTGGAAAAGACTACTGCCTTTGGAATCGCCGCGGAAAACATCTTCCCGATGAACGATTGGGTGGGCGGTCGATTTTCATTGTGGAGCACTGTGGGTTTAAGTATCGCATTGGCGGTGGGTCCCAAGCATTTTGAAGCCTTGCTCAACGGTGCTGGACAAATGGATGTGCATTTTAAAACAAGCACTTTTGACAAGAATATTCCTGTCGTTTTGGCACTTATAAGTATTTGGTACAACAATTTTTGGGGGGCAGAAACAGAAGTTTTAGTGCCTTATACGGAATATCTGAGACAACTCCCTGCCTATTTGCAACAAGGAATCATGGAAAGTAACGGCAAAGGCGTTGGCAGAGATGGCAAAGCCGTTGCGCATCAAACCGGCACCATCATTTGGGGGGCTTCTGGAACCAATGCACAGCACGCGTTTTTTCAATTGATTCATCAAGGAACCAAATTAATCCCTGCGGATTTTATTGGCTTTAGAAAATCCATCCACGGAAATCAGGATCATCAACAAAAACTTTTGGCCAACTTTATTGCGCAAACGGAAGCGTTGATGAAAGGCAAATCAGCAGCTACTGTTGAAACGGAATTAAAAGCCAAAGGAATGGATACTGCTGCTATTGCCGCACTGACTCCTTTCAAGGTGTTTGAAGGCAACCGCCCCACCAATACCCTTTTTATTGAACAATTGACCCCTTACAATTTGGGCGCACTAATTGCGCTATACGAGCACAAAATTTTTGTTCAAGGAATTCTTTGGAATATATACAGCTACGATCAATGGGGTGTGGAATTGGGGAAAGAATTGGCAAATACCGTCTTGGAAGATCTTAATTCGCAACACCCTCAAAAGCACGATCCTTCCACCGATGCTTTGATTGCAAGATCAAAATAAGTCTCTTTACTAGGACGTTTGATCGCTTTTAAAAACAATGTCTTTGACTTTTAATTGGAGGCTAACCGTTCCATTAAATTCATTTTCTTCCAAGGTGTAGAGTACATCAAAAAATTCTTGTCCTTTAATCCGGAGTAGTTTTTCTCCCAATCCAAAACCAATTCCGCTAAACACCACACCATCGGTATCGACCATTTCCAATTTCAAGTGGTTTTGATCTTTTCCAACCAATCGAGTGCCGCCGCTGTCTTTGCAATTCCGAGTAACGAAAACGGGGCGCATATTTTGAGGCCCAAAAGGTTCCATTTGATGCATGATGCGAAAAATTTTTGGGCTTATTTCGGAAAACAAAATCTCCAAATCATATCGCTGTGAAGGGATTTGCTGCTCGGGCGTAATGGTCGCTTTGACTTGTGCTTCAAAGGCTGATTTAAAGGCCTCCAATTGCTCGGGTTCAAGCGTTAGACCCGCTGCATACTTATGTCCTCCAAATTGTAATAAAGATGCTTCGCAACCCACCAAAGCATCATAAACATTAAAGCCCGACACCGACCGGACAGACCCTGCCAATACATCGCCAGAGGCCGTAAGTACGACAGTGGGACGATAATATTTTTCAATCAATCGAGAGGCTACGATGCCCACCACCCCTTTGTGCCAAGCGGGATGGTATACCACCGTGGTGGCTTTATTTTCAGCTTCTTGTAAAACGATTTGCTGTAGGGCTTCTTCGGTAATCCGCTCGTCGGTACTACGCCGTTCGGTATTAAAAAACTCTATGGAACGGGCAATGGGAAGTGCCTCCTCAAGTGTCGTCGCCGTGAGTAGACTCACTGCATTTAATCCATGATCCATCCTCCCCGCTGCATTGATTCGCGGAGCAATAATAAAAACCAAATCAGAAACAGAAAGTTGGCGTTTCAAGGTTTTTAAAAAAAATTGAAAGCCCGGCCGAGGATGCATCCGCAATTGCTCCAACCCAAAATAAGTTAAGTGCCGATTTTCACCAATCATCGGAACTATGTCTGCGGCAATGGCCGTAGCAACCAAGTCCAAAAAGGGTGTCAAAGCCTCCAAGGGTTGTCCAAAATGGTGTTGCAAGGCTTGAATTAATTTAAATCCAATCCCGCAGCCACACAATTCATCAAAGGGATAAGAACAGTCTGAACGTTTGGGATCGAGAACCGCCACGGCAGCCGGCAAATGTGCTCCGGGGGTATGATGGTCGCAGATGATAAAATCGATTCCGAGATCCGTTGCATAATCCACCCATTTTACCGCTTTTATGCCACAGTCCAAGGCAATGATTAAACTTATCTTTTTTTCTTTTGCCGTATCGATCCCTTTTTGAGAAATACCGTACCCTTCCGTGTAGCGATCGGGAATATAACAAAGAATTTCGTCCAAATAAGTTTTGAGATACGAAAACAGCAAGGCAACAGAAGTGGTGCCATCGACGTCATAATCACCATAAATCATGATTCGCTCCTGCGCAGTTATGGCTTTTTGAATTCGCTTGACGGCAAGCTCCATATCTTTCATCAAAAAGGGATCGTGCAGTGCTGACAAAGAAGGGCGGAAAAAATCTTTGGCGGTTTCGAAAGAGGTAATATTGCGCTGCACCAAAAGTTTCGCAATCAATTGGGGGACCCCCAGAGACTGTTCCAAGGCATCAACAAGCTCGGTTTCCGGAATGGGTTTTGGGATCCATTGCATGGCTTTATTTTTTTCCTCCGATCACCAAAACGAATTCACCTTTTGGCGTATGTTTTGCAAAGTGCACTATTGCCGATTTTAGAGCTCCTCTAAAATTTTCTTCAAACAACTTGGTTAGTTCTCTGACGACAGCCACCTCTCGATCTTCACCAAAAGCCACTGCCAATTGTGTTAAGGTTTTTTCCAATTTGTGGGGGGACTCGTAGAGAACGATGGTACGGGCTTCTTCGGCCAAGCTCTCGATTTTCTTTTGACGCCCTTTTTTGGGAGGAAGAAAACCTTCGAACACAAAGCGATCGCAAGGGAGTCCACTTTGCACCAATGCCGGGATAAGTGCCGTTGGTCCCGGCAAACAAAAGACCGGGATTTCCTCTTTTAGTGCTTCGCGCAGCAACAAAAACCCAGGATCGGAAATGCCGGGAGTTCCTGCGTCCGAAATCAATCCCATCGTTTTCCCCCCCTGTAGTTCCCGAATGATCCCGCCTAATTTTCGGTGTTCATTGTGCATATGAAACCCCATCATGGGAGTGTTAATTTCATAATGCTTTAAAAGTTTTGCACTCACGCGGGTATCTTCAGCCAAAACAACATCCACCTGCTGCAAAACCGTGAGGGCGCGCAAAGTAATATCTGCCAAATTTCCAATGGGAGTAGGTATAATATACAGTCCCGCTTCTAACGGTTTTTGAATTTGCGCTATGGACATACTATTGAGGCGATGTAAATTTGTTTTCTAAAATGGTGAGAAAACGGTTTTCATACATTTCCAAACCTTCCCAATTTTCGTATTCGGGTTTTACAATTTTATGAATAAAATGTTGCACCTCTTCCCAATCTCCAAAGGTTTGTATCTGAGACAGTACCTGCTCATAAGCTTTGGCATCCTTATCAAACAAATGATTAATAAATGCAATCCGATCATTTAAGCCTATTTTCAATCCTTTGGAAAGGCGATCGTTTAAATTTTGTTCCCTAGGGGCTTCTTTGTCCGAAGGAGTAAGCGTTTCTTTTTCCACAAAGGTGGGTGTTTCGTGAATCTCCTCAAACATTGGTTCCACTTCCGGCATCTCCGTCACCATGTCCTTGATGGTTTCCATCATGGGGTGTACTTCAAGGCTTTTTTGAGTTTCATCCCTAGTTGAGACTGATTCGGAAGCAGACAAAGCGGTAATGCTTTCAATGACAGCTTTAAGCTTGGCTTCATAATAATGCCATTCGGTTCCTGCGGGTGCATCGCTGGTGATCAAGTGCTTGTTGATGATGGACAACTCATAAAGCTCCTGTAAGCCTTTATGCACGGCATCGGTATCCCAATTTTCTGCATTCTCTAAAATGATTTTAGCCCATTGTTGGAGTGCTGCTCTAATTTGATCCGTCATAGTACCATCGCTTTCATTAACCCCATAGTTTTTTAATACCTTTGTTTAGAAACGGTTTGAAATAAAAATTCCTTTTGAAAATTACAAAATGTTTTTAGAAAATGCAGTAAACCCTAACGAACAATTTGGCTGGATCGAAGTGATCTGCGGCTCGATGTTTTCGGGAAAAACGGAAGAGTTGATCCGGCGTTTAAAACGCGCTCAATTTGCACAACAGAAGATTGAGATTTTTAAACCCTCGATCGATCAACGCTATGATGACAGTTTGGTGACTTCGCATGATGAAAATCACATCCGTTCCACTCCGGTTCCAGCAGCCGCCAATATTCCTATTTTGGCAAATGATTGTGAAGTGGTGGGGATCGATGAAGCCCAATTTTTTGACGATGAAATCGTCAAAGTCTGTAACGACTTGGCCAACCGTGGTGTTCGTGTGATCGTCGCTGGATTGGACATGGATTATCAGGGAAAGCCATTTGGTCCTATGCCCGCACTGATGGCAACTGCAGAATATGTCACCAAAGTACATGCTGTTTGCACGCGAACCGGGAATTTGGCGCATTACAGTTATCGAAAATCACCGAATGACAAATTGGTTCTGCTGGGAGAAAAAGAAAATTACGAACCCTTAAGTCGCTCTGCCTATTTTAAAGCACAACAAAGTAATTTAGATCAAAAAAAGAAAAAATCTTAAGACCGCAACTTGAATACACTTACTCTTCATTTGGCTCATTTGGAGCACAATTATAAGGTTCTCCGAAAGCAGTTGCAGCCGAAGACCCAAATGGTCGCGGTTGTAAAAGCGCAGGCCTACGGCAGTGCCACCCTTCCTTTTGTGCGACGTCTTGTTCAACTGGGCGTAGATGCGCTCGCCGTTGCCTATACCGAAGAGGGCGTTGAATTGCGAGAAGCCGGAATCGACCTTCCCATACTCGTTTTTTATCCGCAAGCCGACACCTTGGAGGCGCTTTTGGATGCTCATTTAGAACCTTGTCTGTATAGTCGTTCGTTAGTAAACCGCTTTAAAGTACTACTTCAGCAAAAACAACAACAACATTATCCCGTTCATATCAAATACAATACGGGCCTTCAACGGGTGGGTTTTAATACAACGGATACCGCGTGGATTTTGGAAGCAATGGAACTAGAGTGTTTCCAATTGCGCAGTGTATATTCCCATTTAGCGGCCTCCGAAGCGCCGCGCCCCTGTTCCCTTTGCGACGATCAAATCATGCAATTTGAGAAGTTAAAAACGGCCTATCAAAAAGCCTGTGACCCTCCTCCCAAATTTCATTTACTCAATAGCTCTGGAGTGTTTAATTATCCCGAACATCAAAATGAGATGGTACGTTGTGGTATTGCATTGCACGGCTTTGCCAATCGGCCGGAATGGGATGCTTTGTTAAAGCCCATAGCCCGCTTAAGCACGCAAATATGCCAGCTGCATCATGTCCAAAAAGGGAGTTATGTGGGCTACGATCACGGTTGGCAAGCACCGCAAGATTCCGTCATTGCTACACTGCCATTGGGGCATGCCGATGGGATTGGCAGACACTACGGTCATGGGCGAGGGAGTGTTGAAATCAATGGTCAAAGGGCACTTATAGTGGGGAATGTTTGTATGGATATGTTGATGGTAAATGTTACTAATATTGCGTGTAAAGAAGGGGACAAAGTTCTGTTTTTTGGAGGGCAAAGCACTGCAGCAGATTTTGCAAAGAGTGCAAATTCCATCAGTTACGAACTTTTGACCGGTTTAGGAAGTCGCATCCAAAAGGTCATTGAAGAATAATCCCTCAACCTTTAAAAACTTTTCTTTTTTGTTCCGTAAAGGAAACCCAAAAATAGAGGATTAACTAATTGATTTACAATATTTTTGTGCATTTATTAAGGTCCCTAAATAAATAGATTTTGTTGTATTTATAACGTTTTGTTATTTTATTGATAAATCTGTAGCAGTCGTTTGCTCGTGTAATTTTTAGTTCTATTTTTGCCAAAAATTAAAAACGTGAAAATAGCAGTTGTTGGAGCTACCGGAATGGTAGGTCATGTAATGTTAGAGGTGTTGGCGGAGCGTCAACTTCCCATTAGCGAACTTCTTTTGGTTGCCTCGGAGCGATCGGTAGGGAAAACCATCCCTTTTAACGGAAAATCGTATACGGTCATAGGATTGGAGGCCGCTGTTGCAGCCCAACCGGACATTGCCTTATTTTCTGCTGGTGGTGCCACTTCTTTGGAATGGGCGCCAAAATTTGCCGCAGTAGGAACCACCGTAATCGATAATTCCTCGGCTTGGCGCATGGAAGCGGACAAAAAATTAATCGTTCCCGAAATCAATGGCCATACACTCACCGCCGAAGACAAAATCATTGCAAATCCCAACTGTTCTACCATTCAAATGGTGATGGCAATTGCACCACTGCATCGAAAATATCAGTTAAAACGATTAATTATTTCTACCTATCAATCCATCACCGGAACGGGCGTAAGTGCTGTACAGCAACTCGAAAATGAATACCAAGGCGTAGAAGGAGCAATGGCATATCCCTATCCCATCCACCGCAATGCACTTCCCCATTGTGATGTTTTCTTAGAAAATGATTACACCAAAGAGGAGATGAAATTGGTCCACGAAACCCATAAGATTTTGGGAGAAAATACATTTGGAATTACCGCCACCGCCATTCGAATTCCTGTGGTGGGAGGGCATAGCGAATGTGTCAATGCCGAATTTGAAAAACCTTTTGAAGTGTCCGAGATCCGACAATTGTTGAGCGAAACCGAGGGGGTCATCGTTCAAGACAACCCTCAAACGAACACCTATCCAATGCCCATCTATGCACAAGGAAAAGATGCCGTCTTTGTCGGACGAATTCGAAGAGATACCTCGCACCAAAATGCTGTGAATATGTGGATCGTTGCCGATAACCTGAGAAAAGGAGCGGCCACCAACACCATTCAAATTGCCCAGTATTTGATTTCCAACCAATTGGTGTAACTCCTTTAACGCATTTGTCTAGTTTCTGCGGTCGTGTTTTGCTGCTCAAAACTCCTCAGCGGAAGAACACGGAATACAGGGGTGTTTTAAAAACTACTATTAAAAATTAGTTTCAATCTTAATATTTTGTAATTTGAAAGTTAATTTCAATTTACATGATCTATAAGTATTGCTCCTTGGCTGTGATTCTTACGCTTGTGCTGTCCTTGATGGGCTGTCACACGAACACCTCACCCTTAGAAATAGCCCCCGTATTTTCAGATCATATGGTGCTGCAACAAAACAGTACGGTGGCACTTTGGGGAAGCGCTGCGCCCAATGAAAAAATTGAAATTGAAGGTTCGTGGGGGAGTCGTGTCTCGACCACCGCTACTGCTGCAGGACAATGGAATGCACAACTAGAAACTCCGGTTTATGGCGGGCCTTACACCCTGCAGCTGGCTTCAAAAACAAAAACAATCCAATTCAAGGACGTTATGATTGGTGAGGTTTGGTTGGCTTCTGGACAATCCAATATGGAATGGACCATGAACAAACGCTTGAACAACCAAAAAGAAGAAATTGCTGCCGCCAACTATCCCAATATCCGAATGTTTTGGGTTCCAAAAGACCTCAACGGGGAAATGATTAATAAAGAAGCTTGGACCGTGGCAAGTCCGGAAACCATAGAAAAATTTAGTGCGGTCGGGTATTTCTTTGCCCGTAAATTAAATCAGGAATTGCGAATTCCCATTGGAATCATCAACAGCAGTTGGGGAGGAACACGGGTGGAAGCATGGATGAGTTTGGATCTTTTGGCAAGCTTAGACATCACCCAAGAAGCCGTCCAAGACCTTTATAAAGCGGGTGGATATGATGGGTTAAAAAACAAATTAAAGCGTTATAACGACTCCATCAGAAGTATCAATCAAAAGCTACTTCAGGGAGCTGCCCCGCTTTTTCCGGAACAGCCCAACGATCCATCGGAATGGGAATCTTTGCATTTGGGAGACGAAACCTTCCACCATGTCAACTATGATGACACCACCTGGAGCACTGCGGAAGTGGTCTTACAACCTGATTTGTTGCCCTCCGAATCCAGCCTATCTCTTGAGCAATTTGTGGGAGAAAATAAATTTGCATCCAACGGGGTGATGTGGTTCCGAAAAAGGTTTACAGTCACCAATCCCGATGCTGAATATACCCTTCGATTTGAAGGGGGTATTGATGACGGCGATCAAACCTATATCAACGGGATATTGGTGGGAAACACTTGGAACTGTTGTACCGGCAGGACGTACACACTTCCCGAAGGCCTATTGAACGAAGGAGAAAACCTCCTAGCCATCCGTGTGACAGATACCGGAGGTATGGGTGGGTTTTATGGAAATATTTTTTTAGGAGAAAATGGAGAAGAAAGTATCCTCAGTCAAGGGACTTGGAAATACCGCCATCAGGCCTTTTATATCCCCCCATATTTATACGAACATGCATTTTCTACATCCGATTTGCAAACCAATGGAACCCATTTGGAAGCTTCGCTTACATCTGGGCAACATCTCAACGATCCGAATGCCTATAGCATCCTCTTCGAAAAAATGCTTTCTCCGGTGATGCCTTATACCATCAAAGGTGCACTTTGGTATCAGGGGGAATCCAATGTAGGCAACCACCAAGAGTATACCGCCCTGTTTTCATCAATGATCAAAGATTGGCGTGCGCAGTGGAATGCAGATTTTCCTTTTTATTTTGCACAAATCGCACCCTATCGCTATACGGATGCCGCCAATTCTCAGGCACTCAGAGACGCACAACGAAAGAGTTTAAGTACGCCCAAAACAGGCATGGTGGTAACCTTGGATATTGGTGAAAAAGAAGACATTCATCCAGCCAACAAACAAGACGTTGGACTACGTTTTGCCTTATTGGCGTTACGCAATGATTATGGAAAAACGGATCTCGTGGCTTCCGGACCCCTCTATAAAAGCCATCAAACCTTGGGAACTACTATTGAGATTCTTTTTGAAGAAACAGGAAGCGGTTTGGTTGGAAAAAACAATCTCAACGGTTTTGAAGTGGCTGGAGCCGATGGGGTTTTTGTCAAAGCAAACGCAAAAATTACGGATAATAAAGTACGGGTAACCTCCCCCTCCATTTCCAACCCTGTCCATGTGCGCTACGGATGGTCGAATTATTTTGATGCCACCCTTTTTAACCAAGAAGGTCTTCCCGCGTCCTCTTTTAATACCTTTTAAATAATATTAATCCTTAATCCCAATGTCAATGAAACCCACCCTTTTCTTGTTGAGCCTGAGTAGCATACTCATGCTCAGCTGTTCAAGTCCTCAAAACAACCGTGCGGCTTTTCAGCTTTTACCGGCAGTCCAAAAAATGGAATTTTCGAATGGTAATTCGAAAATGAATTTCCAAACTCCCGCTTTTGCCTACAGCCCTAATGGAGATGCCCTACCCATTCGTTATGCTTTAACCAAAGACATCGTTCCCACCTCAGAAGCAAGTAAAGCCAACGTCATCTATCGTATCCAATCCGATATGGAACTGCCCGCAGAAGGCTACGAAATAAAAATTGAGGTCAATAAAATCAAGATAGATGCCAAAGATAAAGCCGGTTTGTTTTATGCTTTCGTCACTTTAAATCAGCTTTTGGAGGATGCTCAGGAACAAGCACTACCGCTTCCTTTGGTTCGAATTACCGATTATCCTAAAATTGCTTTTCGTCCCATTCAATGGGACATCAAACACCATCGTGAAAAAGAATCTTATTATTTTGATTTAATCGATGAATTGGCGCAACAAAAGGTCAACGGAATCATCGTCGAGTTTGAAGACAAACTAAAATACGAGCGCCGCCCAGAGGTAGGGGCTGCGGATGCATTTAGCATCGCGCAATGGAAGAACATCAGTAATTATGCAGAAGAACGACATATTAATGTCAATCCGCTCGTTCAAGGACTAGGGCATGCCTCGTTTATTTTAAAACACGAAAAAAACATTCCCCTGCGCGACGATCCCAAAAGTGATTGGGCATTCAATCCGTTAGATCCGGAAACCTATGCCCTCCAATTTGATTTGTATTTAGATGCCATGGAAGCTACACCCCATGGAAAATACCTTCATGTAGGGGGTGATGAAGTACAAACGACAGGGAGAAATAGTGGAAAATCTGCTTTGGAGTTAAACTTGATTTGGTTGAATAAAGTTTGTGCCTTTGCTGCGCAATACAACCGCATTCCGATTTTTTGGGACGATATGCCCCTCAAACAAGCTGGATTGATGGAACCCATCTACGACCTTACAATGTCTGAAAAAACGGTGGATTCCATTTGGGCAAAAAACGAACCTATACTCGGAAAGTTTATCGAACAATTTCCCAAAAACTGTGTTTATATGCGCTGGAATTACAGTCAGGCCGAATCCTATGGAAATGGTAAAGCCATGGACTGGTTTTCAACACATGGTTTTGCCGTAATGGGGGCAACCGCGGGTCAGACTCGTTGGACCTTAATGCCACAGCGGGAAAGTAATATCGATCAAATTCGAGTCTTTGCAGAAAGCTCCATCGATCGAAATTACGAGGGGCTCTTATTGACCCTTTGGGACGATGATTCTCCGCACTTTGAACTCTACAAAAGAGGAATCGCTGCTTTTGCTGAATATACTTGGGCAGGGCTACAACGCGACATTCCCGAATTTAAAAAAGCCTTCCGTCACCGCTTTTACGGAGCGGCTTTTGAATCCGAAGCCTTTGAATTTATTGATGCCTTAGACGAGCCGGTGGACCATTGGACGAACGTGCTTTTGGAAAAAGGAATCCATCGCAATTCACTTGTTCATCGAGAAAATCCGATTGCAGAATTTGTCATGGACCTGCCTGATTTTGATAAAAAAGGGGCATGGTCCAAAAAATATGCAGATCGCTTGGCGGTGCTCCCAGAGCTGTTGAATCGTTTGGATCAAATTGAGATTACCCTGCTAAACATTGCCGCAGAAAAGGGTAAAAACACCTATAGTTTACAAGTATATCAACAAGTCATTGCCTTGGTACGCTACAATTTTAATGCCTTACAAGCTTTACAGGCCTATGATTCCGCCGAAGACGACAATGCCGAATACAATGCGCTTCAAGCGTTAAAAACATTGAAAACAAGCTTTACCGATATGAGAAGTCAATTTGAAGCCGTTTACAGTGTTACGCGCATACTCAATAAACCGTACGGCTTTATACTCGATCAAGATCACCATCATCATCCGGCCAACCAAAGTGTCAATTTTGATTGGCAATTCATGGCGGAGCTGATGTTCCTGGAAAAAGTAGATGCCCACTTCCAAACACAAGCCGCATGGCAGGAAGGCAAACAGACTGAAATCTTGCAATAGTTCATTTTGAAAAGATGATAGCAACAAAAAAGGCTCCCATTGGGAGCCTTTTTTAATGATAAAACCTTCTAAAAAAGTTAATCCTCCATTGAAAATGACTCCATAAACTTGGTGGTATATTCTCCTTTTACATAATCTGGATGATTCATCAGTTTGATGTGAAAAGGAATGGTTGTTTTGACCCCTTCAATCACAAATTCATCCAAGGCGCGTTTCATTTTACTAATTGCTTCTACGCGAGTTTGAGCCGTAGTGATGAGTTTTGCAATCATGGAATCGTAAAATGGAGGTATGATATAGCCACTATACACATGAGTATCCAGTCGAACCCCATGCCCTCCGGGAAAATGTAGCGTAGTGATTTTACCAGGACTGGGACGAAAATCATTATAAGGATCTTCCGCATTGATCCGACATTCAATGGAATGAAGGTTGGGCAAATAGTTCTTCCCACTGATGGGTTCCCCATAAGCCACTTTGATTTGCTCTCGAATTAAATCATAATCAATGACTTGTTCGGTTATGGGATGCTCCACCTGAATACGTGTATTCATCTCCATAAAGTAAAAATTCTTATGCTTGTCTACCAAAAACTCGATGGTTCCCGCGCCTTCGTATTTGATATGTTCAGCGGCACGAACAGCAGCTTCTCCCATTTTTTTTCGCAATGCAGCCGTCATAAAGGGAGAAGGGGTTTCCTCGGTGAGCTTCTGATGGCGTCTTTGAATGGAACAATCCCGTTCTGACAAGTGACAGGCTCTTCCTGTAGAATCTCCCACGATCTGAATTTCGATATGTCGGGGCTCTTCAATAAGCTTTTCCATATACATGCCGTCATTACCAAAAGCAGCACCGGCTTCTTGACGAGCACTTTCCCACGCTTTTTGAAGTTCGTCGGCTTTCCAAACGGCACGCATTCCTTTTCCACCGCCTCCAGCGGTGGCTTTGAGCATGACGGGATAGCCAATTCCCTCAGCGATTTTTCCCGCTTCTTCCAAAGACTCCAAAAGACCCTCGGAACCCGGAATGGTGGGTACACCCGCCTCTTTCATCGTTGCTTTAGCAGAGGCTTTGTCACCCATTTGATTGATCATATCCGCCGAAGCACCAATAAACTTGATTCGGTGTTCTTCGCAAATTTTGGAAAACTTTGCGTTTTCAGATAAAAAACCATAGCCGGGATGAATGGCATCGGCATTGGTGATTTCAGCTGCTGCAATAATATTGGACATTTTTAAATAGGATTCGCTGCTGGCAGCAGGACCGATACAGACGGCTTCGTCGGCAAAACGGACGTGCAAGCTTTCCGAGTCGGCTTTGGAATGTACCGCCACCGTTTTGATGTTCATTTCTTTGCAAGTACGAATAATACGCATTGCAATTTCCCCTCGATTGGCGATTAATATTTTTTTAAACATTCGGAAATATTTAGGCAGGATTTAATAAAAACAGGGGTTGGTCAAACTCTACAGGAGAGGCATCATCTACCAAAATTTTGACTATCGTTCCGCTCAATTCCGATTCGATTTCGTTAAATAATTTCATGGCTTCTATCACACATAAAACATCGCCCTCCTTGATTGTGCTGCCCACTTCGACAAAACTGGGTTTGTCCGGTGCCGACTTGCGATAGAAGGTTCCAATAATGGGAGACTTAATGGTAATCAGATGATCCTCTTCTGTTTCCTTGACCGTTTCGGTGGTTGGGACTGCGGGAGCAATCTCTACAGGTAGGGTCACTGCGGGTGTAGCTGGAGCAGCCACAGGAAGGGGTTGAACCCCCTGAAAACCTTCAGATGCACTGTGATCCGAACCGGTTTTAATGGTGATTTTGATGTCTTCCATTTCCAGTTTCACTTCTTGTGCTCCGGATTTGGCAACAAATTTGATCAAGTTTTGAATGTCTTTAATATCCATATCTTTTAATTGAAATTAATAGGCCCAGGTTAAATAAGCAGCCCCCCAGGTGAATCCTCCACCAAAGGCTGCAAAAATGAGTTTATCTCCTTTTTTAAAATTATTTTCAAAATCATTGAGTAACAACGGCAGGGTTGCAGCAGTAGTATTGCCGTAATAAGCAATATTCATCAACACCTTGTCGTCATGAATTTCCAAGCGCTTCGCCGTGGCGTCTACGATCCGCTTGTTGGCTTGATGAGGTACCAAATAAGACACATCGCTAGCGGTGAGAGAATTACGCTGGAGCATGGTTTCTGTAACATGCGCCATTTCTGTGACCGCATATTTATAAACCGTTTGCCCGTCTTGGCGTATAAAATGATCGCCAGCGTCGAGTGTTTGTTGTGTTGTGGGATGTAAAGAACCTCCGGCCTTGATCCGAAGGGCATCGCGGTCGGTGCCATTGGATCGGAAATATTCGTCCTCCCAACCATACCCCTCCGTATTGGGCTCGAAAAGTGCTGCTCCAGCACCATCTCCAAAAATGATACAGGTGGTTCTGTCGGTATAATCCACAATGGAAGACATCATGTCCGCACCAATAAGTAAAACTTTGTTGTAACGTCCGGAGCTAATATAGGCAGCAGCAGTGCTCATTCCATACAAAAACCCAGAACAGGCCGCCTGAAGATCGTAGGCAAATGCATTGGAGGCTCCAATCTGTGAGGCGACATAAGCTGCAGTTGCTGCAACAGGAACATCGGGTGTAATGGTGGCTACCATAACGAGGTCAATTGTCAGCGGATCCAGTTGCTTTTTTTGAATCAAATTTTGAGCCGCTTGTATGGCCAAAAAGGAGGTCGCTTTTCCGGGTTCTTTAAGAATTCTTCGTTCTTTAATTCCGGTTCTTGAAGTGATCCAAGAATCGCTGGTATCCACCATATTTTCAAGCTCTTGATTCGTCAAAACCGTGTCGGGGACATAGGCGCCAACAGCGGTTATTGCTGCTTTAATTACTTCCTTTTGGTGATGATTCATCATATAATTTAAAGCAAACTAATCCTTCTATTCTCAAGTGAAGATAGTAGTTTTTTGATGCAAACAAAATATTTTCAGAGAAAAAAGCAGTTCCCCAAAATTGGAAAATGCGACTGATAATGATTAAGCTTCAGCAGCTTCGGAAGCGTCAATAAGGACTTTACCTCTGTAGTAAAGTTTTCCCTCATGCCAATGCGCACGATGATAGAGATGTGCCTCACCAGTAGTCTTACAAGTTGCGATTTGTTGATCCGCCGCTTTGAAATGTGTACGTCTTTTGTCTCTACGCGTTTTGGAAATTTTCCTTTTTGGATGTGCCATAATTATTATTTTTAACCCTCAGGGTTATAATAGATCGTTTAATTTGTCCCATCTGGGGTCTACCTGACCTTGAAGGGAATTTATTTTTGGTTCTAACGATTTGAGTTTTTCAACAATTTCACTTTTTAAGGTTCCATCGGCGATGCCAGGATGAACGCGTTTGGTGGGCACTGCCAATACGATCATTTCGTAAAAGTATTGCGCCACATCTATTTGATACGTCCCCACAGGGACGATCAAAATTTCATCCGAACCTGTATCTACAACTTCTCCGAACTTTACCAATAGCTCAAATTGCGAATCAATGGGTTGGTCGAATAGCTCTGTGGAAACATCACATGAAACGGTAACAAATCCCTTTGCTTTGAAGCTCAGCTCCAAGAACGTATTTTCTTTAAGAAGGACTAATTCCGCATCTATTTGTGCGTTGTGAAATTCATTATACTCAAAATCAGTAAAGAACGTATTGTCAATTGAAAAAGAGAAGAAGTGTTTTCCAAGCTTTAACCCCACAAAGGGAATGTTAAATAGACTGGATTTTTCCATCTCGTTTTAATTGAGGGGCAAATTTATAAAAAAATTGTATATTAAATATTAAAAATATCAAGTATGATTCGTGTGTGTCTTTTTTTAGTCCTCTTAACAGTGGCGGGCTGTTCCTCAAATACAGAAAAAACAGCAACAAGCCCCAATATTATCTGGCTGGTAGCAGAAGATCAATCCCCTGATTTTTTTCCTATGTACGGGGACAAAACCGTTTCACTGCCGCATTTAGAGGCTTTGGCTAAAGATGGGATTACGTTTAACAACGCCTATGCGCCTGTGCCGGTTTGTGCCCCAGCTCGGAGCAGTCTCATTACGGGCATGTATCCCACCTCTTTGGGCACGCACAACATGCGAACTTATAATGCCTATCGAGAAGAAAATCAACCCAGTATAGGAATTCCTTCCTATTCTCCTTTGGTTCCAGAAAATATTCGGATGTTTACAGAGTACTTGCGCGCTGCGGGCTATTATTGTACCAATAACGCTAAAGAAGACTACAACTTTAAAAAAGTGGCTTCGGCTTGGGACGAAAGTAATAAGACCGCCCACTGGAAAAATCGAGCCCCCGACCAAGCCTTCTTTGCTGTTTTTAATTTTAATAGCGCCCATGAATCCCAAATTTGGGGACAAGCAGACCAGCCGCTTTTGGTTGCTCCCGAATCGGTGCCCGTTCCCCCCATCCTTCCCGATCATCCCATCGTGCGCAAAGATTTGGCGGTGAATTACAGCAACCTCATCCGTATGGATCAGCAAATTGGGAAAATCATCGCAGAGCTCAAGGCTGCGAATTTATATGATAACAGCATCATTTTTTTCTACGGCGATCACGGTGGACCCTTTCCTCGTTATAAACGTGCCTTGTACGAAACCGGATTACGGGTACCTTTGGTCATAAAATTTCCCGAAAATAAAAATGCAGGGAGTACCACGGAGTCCTTGATCAGTTTTATTGATTTTGCCCCTACTGTTTTATCCCTTGCCGGAGTGACTCCTCCCGCATATATGCAAGGAAAGGCACTGTTTGGGACGAATAAAAGTGCGACCCCTCGCAAATTTATCTTTGCTTCCTCCGACCGTTTTGATGAGCAAGTGGATCGGCTGCGAGCCGTACGGCATGGACGTTTTAAATACATCAAAAATTTTAACCCTAATATTTCCAATGCATTGCCTGTCAGCTATAGACAACAAATGCCCATGATGCAACTGATGGATTCCTTGTGGAAAGAAAAGGCGTTGACTAAAAATGTTGCGGCTTGGTTTGAAACCCCTAAACCTCTTGAAGAATTATACGACATTGAACAAGACCCCTTTGAATTAATCAATCTTGCCGACCAAGCCCTCCATCAAGACACCCTCCGCTTTTTGAGGCAATCACTCGAAACGTGGATGCTGGAAACTCAGGACCTGGGTGCTGTTCCTGAAAAAGAATTGCTCAAACAATGGTTTCCCAATGGGAAAATACCCGTTTTAGCCCCTTTAAAAATCGTTGAAAAAGAAGGGCAATTAACGCTATCTCATCCCCAAAAGGATGTTACTATTGTTTGGAAAAGCCCAGAAGCAAAGGCTTGGAAAGTGTATGGACAACCGCTCGCCGCAGATTTACAGTTTACCGCTAAAGCCGTTCGCATTGGTTATGAAGACAGCCCGATTTTGAGCCATTAGTGGGCCTTATCCTCTTCAAAGCGTTGCCGATTGAAGAAAATGGTTCGCCCAGTAAATAGGGCTTCTTTAAAAGAAGTGGCGTCGGCTTTTCCTTTTCCGGCAATGTCAAAAGCAGTGCCGTGATCGGGAGATGTGCGAACTTTGGTCAATCCCGCTGTGAAATTGACTCCTTCACCAAAAGTAAGGCTCTTAAAAGGAATTAACCCTTGATCGTGATACATGGCCAGCACCGCGTCAAAGTGACGATATTGTTGACTGCCAAAAAACCCGTCTGCGGGATAGGGACCAAAAACCATATTCCCTTTTTCTTTATTCGATGCTATTAATGGTTTGAGAATGGTTTCTTCCTCATTCCCAATCACCCCGTGGTCACCACTGTGGGGGTTGATTCCTAAAATGGCAATTTTGGGCTTGGGTATTTCAAAATCCATTTGCAGAGAAGCCATCAACAAATCGATTTTTGCTTGCACTCTTTCTGCAGTGATGAAGGTTGCTGCTTGGCTGATGGGCACATGATCGCTCACCAACGCCACGCGGAGTTCTTGAGCCACCATAAACATCAAACTTTTACCGCCCAATTCGGTGGCCAAATAATCCGTATGGCCCGGAAATTTAAAATCCTCCGCTTGTACGGTGGTTTTGTGCAAAGGTGCCGTTACCAAAATATCGATTTCTCCTTTTTTCAGAGCTGCTGTGGCCGCTTTTAAAGAGGCAACCGCCAAGGCACCTGCCTCCGCCGATTCTTTGCCAGGAGCCCATTGAAATACTGGTGTTTTAAGAGACAAAACATTGAGCTGTCCTTTGTTGGGTTTTTTAAGCTCATTCAACTTAAAAATTGCTGTTTTTAAATTTAGGGCTTTGCGTTGTTCCCAGATCAGATTGGAATCGGCAAAAACAATTGGGGTGAAAAAATCAAACATGCGTTTGTCTTCAAAAATTTTTAAAACAATCTCAATTCCGACGCCGTTGGGGTCGCCCATTGAAATTCCAACTTTAATTTTATGATTTTCACTCATCCCCTGTTTGATTATCCTTATTTTTGGTCACAAATGTAACGAAATTAAAAAGTATGTTTACCGGAATTATTGAGGCCTTTGGACGCATTACAGCCCTTGAAAAAGAGGATCAAAACCTGCATTTAACCCTCCAAAGCCCATTGGCTGCTGAACTCAAAATTGATCAAAGCCTTTCGCACAATGGGGTTTGCCTCACGGTTGTGGCCTGCAACGACAGTGAGTACACTGTTACGGCAATTAAAGAAACCTTGGACAAAAGCAATTTGGGAGTGCTCCAAATCGATGCTTTGGTGAATTTGGAACGCGCCATGAAATTGGGCGATCGATTGGATGGACATATTGTTCAAGGGCATGTGGATCATACGGCAAAATGTACGAATATTCGTTTTGAGGGTGGAAGTTGGGTCTTTTCTTTTGAATATACCTCCGCCACGCCGCACGTTACCATCGAAAAAGGGAGTATCACCGTGAACGGTGTAAGCCTAACGGTGGTCGATTCCAAAACCCATGGTTTTTCTGTAGCCATTATTCCCTATACCTACGAACACACCAACTTTCACACGTTCGAAGTTGGAAGTATTGTCAATATTGAATTTGATATGATTGGTAAATACATCAGTAAACTCCACGCCAAATAAATATTTCAGCATTAAATAGTCCTGCGCTATAATAACAGAAGGTTGAAAACTCTGTTTAAAAAAATTCGGAAAGGTGTCATTTCTCTTAAATCATTTTATAGCTTTGTATGGATTCGTTAACGCTGTGACAACAGCCATGTCTAATTAATGTAGAAAGGAGGTGCTTATGTTTTATGAAAATCATTTGAGGAATTTGAGACAAGAAGTGCCTACTGTGGCACGATTGTGAAAAATCCTTATCTACGATAAAGCGAGTCGATGGGCTCGCTTTTTTTTATTCGCTATGGGAGAAATACCACATTTAGATTTAAATCGTTTTTTATCCGGTGATGCTCGTATAAAGCAGACTTTTGTCGAAGCGATAGGAAAAGGCTTTAACGAAATTGGTTTTGTCGCCTTAAAAGGTCATTTTTTGAGTGCCGAACATATTTCCCAATTGTACGCCAGCGTGCAGTCCTTTTTTCAACTCCCCTTAGACGAAAAAATGAACTACCATATCGAAGGAGGGGGTGGCCAACGTGGCTATACACCCTTTGGTAAAGAATCGGCAGAAGGTAAAAATATTGGCGATCTCAAAGAGTTTTGGCATTTTGGTCAAGAAGTGGCTTCGGATTCCGAATATCACGCAGACTATGCCCCCAATGTTGCGGTTCCCGTAATTCCTCATTTTAATAGATTGGGGATGGAAACGTTTCGCTTATTGGAAAAAACAGCATTGGAAGTACTACGTGCCATAGCCTTGTATTTGGAATTGGAGGAAAATTATTTTGACCCCTACGTAAAGGAAGGAAATTCCATATTACGCGCAATTCACTATCCTCCCATTACCGCTGCACCTAAAGGTGCCGTTCGAGCAGCAGCTCATGGCGACATCAACCTGATCACCTTGTTGATGGGGGCACAGGGAAGCGGCTTGGAAGTAAAAAATAGAAAAGGTGAATGGGTGGCCGCTGTGGCAGAGGCAGACGAATTGATGATCAATATCGGAGATATGCTTTCTCGTTTTACGAATAATCACCTGAAATCCACCATCCATCGGGTGGTAAATCCTCCCAAAGCACAGTGGGGAAGTTCACGCTACTCCATCCCTTTCTTTATGCACCCAGTCAAAAACATGGATTTGAGTTGCCTCCCCTCCTGTGTGGACGCCTCTCATCCCAAACAGTTTGAAGACATTACTGCCGGGGCGTTTTTAGAGCAACGTTTACAGGCTTTGGGTCTAATAAAAAAATAAAATTTCTTTTTCGTTTACAAAAACTCAAATGCTCCAATGTCTTGCGCCGCAGTCAAATCGGGCAAATGTTCTGATACCGGAATACAAAGCATGCTTTGTGGATGGTCCTTGACGGCATTTCGCACCGCTTCCGGCAATTCTTTTTCATCGCGGACGGGATGGATGGGACAATTTTTAATATATGGAAAGATTGAAGCTCCCTCAAAACTAAAAATATTCATACTTACTCGAATTTCTCCGACTGCATCTTGAAATTTTGAAATTCGATCCGGTTCTGGTTTTTCAATAATTTGTTTTAAAAATCCCTCCGCATCAATGTCCATAATGGCAAATTTGGAAATCCGTTCATCCGGAAATTGAAGCCCACTTCGGGCATAACTGATCAAAGCATTGGGGCTCTTTCGATCTTCGCGGAGTTTAGAAAGCGCATTTACGGAATATAAATTATCCCCGTTGCAAATGGTAAAAGAAGTCGTTAAAAGTTCGGGATACTGTTCAAAGGTTTGTTCCAAAGCATCTGCCGTTCCGAGCGGTTTTTGACGCCCTTGAGGAACCTGCTGGATTGCAAAATGCACTTTTAAACCCAAGTAGGTATTGTCTTTGTTTTGCGCTCCTACCAAAGCGTGAAAGTTGTCGTTTTCGGGGCTGGTAATTAAATAGATGTCCTCATAACCGGCTTCGGCAGCATTTCGAAGCAAATAGTACAACAAGGGTTGCCCGGACTTGCCCAAGGGAATAAGGCTTTTGTGAGCGGATTGTGCAATTTTTTTGGTGGCTTCGCTCAAGCCAGCCTCGTCTAGGGTGCGCTTCATGCGAGAGGAGGCCCCTCCCGCCATGATTAATAATCGGGTGTTTTTCATCGTTTAGGATTGGGTTAATTGAACTTCATAGGCTGCCTTTGCTCCTGCTTGTAAAAAGGCTTCAATGACGGCGTCTTTGGTGGATGCTTCCACCAATGCAACCATACAGCCCCCCCCACCAGATCCAATAATTTTGGTGCCTAAAGCCCCTGCTGCGCGTGCGGCTTGAAGTTGTTTTACCATACTTTCTGGTGTATTTTGAATGTAGGTTTCCAAGAGATGTTGGTGGGCATTCATCAAGCCTCCCAATTCGGAGGGATCCGCTGGTTGGCTTTCCAAAAGGGCTTTGGCTTGAAGGGTAAGGTCGTAATTGTGCAGGGCAGCATACCAAAAAGGAAGGTAGTCTTTCGGGACAACCGCTTTGTAACGATCATAATCCGCCAAACTGGATGTTCGAATATCGAAATTCGGCTCTTGTTTTTTTACAGCGTTGATGGCATTTTGTGCATACGCTCTGGCATTTTTTAGTACGGTCATGGTTTGTTTGGCCAGTCCTGATTCTGCCACTACGAGCATTCCCATCTGCGGGTTTAGTCTTTGACAAACCACCCGATGGGTATCGATAAAAATCAATCCTCCCAAAGCAATCGTATATTGATCCATCAAACCGCCGTGCTGATTAAAAAATGTCACTTCAGCCGCATAGGTCAAGGCCGCAATCCTTTCATCGCTAAAGACTTGGTGTTCTTTTTGAGCCGCTACCAAAAAACGTATCCAACAGACGACTAAAGCAGAGGAGCTGGACAAACCGGCATTGACAGGTATATTTCCCGAAATTGTAATCGCATAGCCCTGATTAAATACGGCACCTTCTTTTCTTAAAAGCGTGAGGGCAGCTCTCAAATAATCATCCTGTTCTATGGGGGCATCGTCCGCTAAATCGATGGTGCGTGCTTTTCCAATATCGGGCATTTGTATGACAAATTGTGGCTTGTCAATGGGGTTTGCCTCCAGGTGAATGAAGCGATTAATGGTTCCGGCGATAACTGGCAGACCCAAGTAATCTTGATGATCCCCATAGAAACAAATTCTAGCAGGAACACGAATATTGATCATAGGAATATCCTTTGAAATGTTTTTTAAAAAATGAAATCAAAATTATGGAATAATTTGAAGCGGTGGAGTACTTTTCCATTGACCCCGTGTGAAATCGGGAAACTCTTGGGGTGCTCCCCCCATAGCCACGGCCTGTTCGCTCAATGGTGCAACCGCACTCCACAGACAACCTTCATAGACATTTTGATCCAAAGCCTCGCCTTTTTGCAAACATTCCACAATACGATACAACATCAAAAAGTCCATCCCGCCATGACCTCCCATTTTTTGGGAAACAGCCCCCAAACGTTTGTAGAGTGGGTGTTCGTGCTTTTCAAAAAAAGCCTCTAGGGCTTCTCCCATAGCCCAACTGTGATGACTTTCCGTCGCCCCTTCAACGCCTCCTTCTAAAGCAATCCGATTGGGAAATCCAGCCAAAGTCCCTTTGGTTCCTTGAATTAAATTGTGTCGCGAATAGGGTCTGGGGCTAGTTTCGTCCCATTGCACCATGATGGTTCTACCCAAAACAGTTTTGATAATGGAAGTATTCATATCTCCCCCTTGGAAGTCCAATGCATTCCATTTATGTGATTCGGGATAATTTTTTTGAGCATATAACTGCCTGCCTTTGGCAGATGTAGAAAAGGAAACCAAGGACTGAAACTGATCTTCGGTTCTGCTGATATTCATATACTGTGCTACAGGACCCAAGCCGTGGGTAGGATACAAATTCCCATTCCTTTTGGCGTAATGAGGAGTACGCCAAGAACCCGTTCCGCGGTCTTGTTCCTCCATTTGAAAACGCAACTCGTGTATATAGGCTGCTTCGGCATGCAATACTTCTCCGATGATTTGTTTACGACATAGGTTTAAATAAATCAATTCCTCACGACCATAATTTACGTTTTCCATCATCATACAATGTTTTTGCGTACGTTCTGAAGTGTCTACGATGTCCCACATTTCTGCTAGCGTCACAGCAATGGGCACCTCAACAAAAGCATGCGCTCCTTGTTTCATGGCCGCTATTGCCATGGGGGCATGATTGTTCCAATTGGTGGCAATGAAAACGGCATCGGCTTTGACTTCCGCCAACATTTTCATCCAATTATTTTCATCCCCAAAATAACGTGCAATGTTTTGATGTCTTCCTTTTCCTACTTCAACACAATTCGCCACAGAGCGATCCACCAAATCTTCATATAAATCTGAAATGGCAACAATCTCTGTCCCTTCGATGGAAGCCAATTGTTTGGCATGTCCACTCCCTCTGGCACCCACTCCAATAAGTGCGATGCGAACCGTAGGTAATTTGTCGGCGGCAAACCCTCCCATATATTGCCCTCCTGAGGCTGCTCTCTCTTTGGGAGGTGTACAACCGGATAGGGTATTCGTTAAAGCCACAGCAGCAGCAGATAGACTGGTGGCAATCAGAAAATTTCGACGATCTAGTTTTTTCATCTTAAAAAGGTTTGGTTAAAAATTAAAGGCATTGGGTTGTGTTGAATTATAAAAGTAAAAAAAAATATGGAGCTTTTCTGTGATGTGTTCTTTTGGATTTAGAAGTTAAGGTAAAAAGCTTACAAAAAGTTATTATTGAAGTCGTCTATTGTTTGCTTAAAAAAGGAAAAACATTTATCAAAAAAAATACAATATAAGAAATTTGTATATTTATTAATACATTGTTAATGTGTGATTTAAATAGGATTATATAAATATTGAAATGATATAAGATGCTATTAAAAAACACTTAAAAAAAGGTTTAAAAACGATCCCTTTAAAATTGTATATTGTAATACTATTTTATCAGTTATGGAGCCGTCAATTGTAAGAAGATACTTTATTCGTTATGTTTTTGAATTCATCGCCATCGTGATGGGAATCACCGCCTCATTTATTTTGGAGGATTATCGCGAGAATGAGGAGCTTAAAACCCTTTCGGAGGATTTAACCTTAAATTTAATGGGAGAAGTGAGCGAAATTGAAAACTATATACAAGAACGAGAAATTGCTTTCAAAGGAGATAAGGAATTGTTGGATGTGTTGCGCAGCGATACGCTCGATAAGGGGGCATTGAGTAAAACTCCCTCTAGGTACAAAACAGTTTTGTTCAATTATAGAGGCTTCCACCCTCCAGTGGCCTTTTATCATTCGATGATTAACGATGGTAAAATAAGATATCTTGAATCCAAAGAGCTCAAAAAATTATTGGATGAAATTCACAACGTTCATTTTCTGTATATCACTGCAAATATTGAGGATGAAGCTGTTTCTCAAAGAAAAATCATCGATTATTTTCAATTTAATTATCCCAACCTCATCATACAATCAGAAAGTAAGCAAGACAATGCGGATTATGTCGAACAACTAAAAACCATCGTGGAAAAGGATGACGTGTTAAAAGCATTACTTTTTCAAAAAGCTTTGGCGATGACGGAAAAGATAATCGGTTTTGATAAATACAAAGCCTCCATCGCACAACTCAAAAAAGTTTTACAAGGCCAGGTAGATTCCAAGTTAGCTGCTTTGTAAAAAAAGCACTGCTAACCATAAATCATGAAAGATTTTGCAAAAGGCAAAATAAATAAAAAGGAAGAATCTAGAAGAAATTCGTAAATAGCCCCAGGATATTTTTGCTTCTAACTTTGAATGCAAATCAAAAATCGCTCTAATACAATAAAAATAATCTTTGATAAGGAAAAGGGGATTCGATGACTTAATTTTTGACAAGGTGCAAAAACGACTCGTATTTGATAGGCGTTTAAAAAAGGTTTTATATAAATAGCTGTTTATCTGTTATTTACATGTTAGAAATAAGTGTGCATTACAACTAAAAGCCATAAAAAAAGTGTGAAAAGAGGGGTAAAAAAAGCATTTTAAAATGATTCATTCACCTTTTTAAAGGTCATTTTGAAAGACAAAAAAAATTAGACTGCCGAGGGGGATGAATAAGGTCGATAAGAGTAAAAATATATTCCACTCTAAATAGAAAAAACTGCAAATAAAATTGAAAATAAGGGGAAGGCAAATGCGTTATTGGTGTGCAAAATGAAATCAAAACGAGGATTACAGAAAGAAGTTTAAAAAAGGCTAAAAATAAGACAAAAGAACTGAAAATTGATTCAAAAAAGGAGGAGATACATGCAATAAATAATTTTATACAGGTAAAATTAAAACGAAAATAAAAGGCTATCCTTTTTTTCTATACTTTTATAATAATTAAAGTAAATAATATAGAATGAAAAAAGGAAGTCATCCGAAACGGTTCGATAATATCCCACAATACATGCTAGAAAGCATGGGAAGGAAGGAAAGGGAGAATATAACCACCTATCGCGCTTATATGAATCTGATTGAAAAGTGGATTTCTGAAATTTACTTTCTGAAAGAGGATATTAAAGAAATTGAA